>JAICEP010000414.1 GCA_025924095.1 Sorangium sp. | reverse complement strand
GAAGACCTCCGACATCGCGGGCGACGGCACGACGACCGCGACCGTCCTGGCGCAGGCGATCTACCGCGAGGGCCTGAAGATGGTCGCCGCGGGCCACGACCCGATGGAGCTCAAGCGCGGCATCGACCTGGCGGTCGAGGCCGTGGTCGAAGAGCTCAAGCGGATCTCCACCGCGACCGCGGGCAAGAAGGAAATCGCCCAGGTCGGCTCCATCTCGGCGAACAATGACAAGGAAATCGGCGATCTCATCGCCGACGCGATGGAGAAGGTCGGCAAGGAGGGCGTGATCACGGTCGAGGAGAACAAGCGCATGACGACGGAGCTCGAGACCGTCGACGGCATGCAGTTCGACCGCGGCTACCTCTCGCCCTACTTCGTGACCGATCCCGAGAAGATGACGGCGATCCTCACGAACCCGCTCATCCTCGTCCACGAGAAGAAGATCTCGTCCATGGCCGACCTCCTGCCGCTCCTCGAGCAGGTGGTGAAGCAGGGGCGCGAGCTGCTCATCCTCTCCGAGGACGTCGAGGGTGAGGCGCTCGCCACGCTCGTCGTGAACAAGCTGCGCGGCACGATCAAGGTCGCCGCCGTGAAGGCGCCCGGCTTCGGCGATCGCCGCAAGGAGATGCTGAAGGACATCGCGATCCTCACGGGCGCGACCGCGTTCATGGAGGACCTCGGCCAGAAGCTCGAGAGCGCCACCGTGCGCGACCTCGGGACGGCCAAGCGGGTCGAGATCGACAAGGACAACACGGTCATCGTCGACGGCCAGGGCGAGAAGACCGCGATCAAGGGCCGCATCGAGGCGATCCGCAAGCAGATCGCGGACACGTCGAGCGACTACGATCGCGAGAAGCTCCAGGAGCGGCTCGCGAAGCTCGCCGGCGGCGTCGCGGTGGTGAAGGTCGGCGCGGCGACCGAGACGGAGATGAAGGAGAAGAAGGCGCGCGTCGAGGACGCGCTGCACGCGACCCGCGCGGCCGTCGAGGAGGGCATCGTGGTCGGCGGCGGCGTGGCCCTGCTCCGGGCGGCCTCTGCCCTGGAGGCGCTCAAGTTCAACGACGAGCGCGACGTCGGCGTGCGGCTCGTGCGCCGCGCCCTCGAGGCGCCGCTCCGCCAGATCGCCCAGAACGCTGGCGTCGACGGGTCGGTGGTGGCCGAGAAGGTCCGGTCGGGCGCGCCCACGTTCGGCTACAACGCCGCGACCGACACGTACGAGGACCTGCTCGCCGGCGGCGTCATCGACCCGGCGAAGGTCGTGCGGCACGCGCTCTCCAACGCGGCCAGCGTCGCGGGGCTGATGCTCACGACCGAGGCCCTCATCGCCGACAAGCCCAAGAAGGAGAAGGCCGCGGCCGGCGGGGCCCCCGGCGGCATGGGCGGCATGGGCGGCATGGGCGGCATGGGCGGCATGGGCGGCATGGGCGGCATGGGCGGCATGGGCGACTTCGACATGGGTTGATCGCCTGTCCGGCCGCGCTCGGGCTGCCGCCGCTCTCGGGCGGCGTCGGCCCCGGGCGCGCCGCTCCCGACGAAGCGGGCCGAGGGGTCCTCCAAAGCATGCTGGCTTGGAGGGCCCCTCGCGCTTTGTGAGGGCGAGAGCTTTCGCCTGGGTTTTTGACCGGCGGTCACGCTGGGCGCTAGACTCTCGGGCAATGTCGGAGTCGTCGTTTGCCCGCTATGGCCGCGCGTACGCGCCGGGCGACGTGCTCTTCCACGAGGGCGACCCCGGCGATGTCATGTTCGTCATCCAGACCGGCGCTGTGCGGATCACCAAATCGGTCGAGGGCGAGGACAAGGTGCTCGCCGTGCTCGGGCCCGGCGAGTTCGTCGGCGAGATGGCGATCCTGAACGGCAAGCCGCGGATCGCGACGGCCACCGTCAGCGAGCCGTCCCGCTGCCTCGTGGTCGAGGCGCGCAAGCTAGAGGTCATGCTGCAGCGGGACACCGAGATCGCGTTCCGGCTGATCAAGAAGCTCGCGAAGCGGCTCGACGCGGCGGACGCGCTCGTCGAGATCCTCATGCACCGGGACCCGAAGGCGCGGGTGATGCTCGCGCTCGCGCGCCACGCCGAGGCGTTCGGGGAAGAGACGCCGGAAGGGATTCGCCTCCGCGCCTCCCCCGCGGACATCGCGCGCGAGGTCGACGTCGAGCAAGGAATGGTGGACGAGGTGATGGCGCGGCTCCGCCGGCTGAAGCTCCTCTCGGACGGGCCGCCTGCGCACGCGGCGATCATGGTGACCGACATGCGGCGATTCCGGGACTTCATAGAATTCCTGGAGACGCCGCAGAAGTTCGGCGGAGAGAGCTGATCCCGTGGAGCTGCGTGTCATCGGCTGCCACGGCGGGGAGACTCCCAGGCATCGCACGTGCGCGTTCGTCGTGGACGACGTGCTCGCGATCGACGCGGGCTCGCTGACGAGCGGGCTCGAGGTGAAGGAGCAGGCGCGGATCGAGGCGTGCCTCGTGAGCCATGCGCACCTCGATCACATCCGCGATCTGGCCACGATCGCGGACAACCGCTGCCAGCTCGGGTGCCCGCCGCTCGTGATCGCGGGCACGCGCGAGACGCTGCGCACGCTCAAGAAGCACTTCTTCAACAACGTGCTGTGGCCCGATTTCGCGGTGATCCCGACGCCCGCGCAGCCGACCATCCAGTACCTCGAGCTCAAGCCGGAGCGCCCCACGATGGTCGCCGGGCGGCTCGTGCGCGCGGTCCAGGTGACGCACACGATCGACGCGTCGGCGTTCGTGATCGAGGCGAGCGGCGGCGCGATCGCGTACAGCGGCGACACCGGGCCGACCGAGCGGCTCTGGGAGGTGTTGAACCAGCAGCAGAACCTCCGCGCGCTGCTCATGGAGGTCAGCTTCCCCGACCGGGAGCAGCGGCTCGCGACCGTGAGCGGCCACCACACGCCGCAGACGCTCGCCGTCGAGCTCCAGAAGTTCCACGCGCCGAAGGATCTGCCGACGATGCTCTACCACATCAAGCCGGTCTTCCAGGCCGAGGTGGAGCGGGAGTGCGCCGCGCTGAAGGGGCTGAACCTCGAGGTCCTTCAGCTCATGGATCACTTCGTCCTGTAACCGGCGCGTGGGCGAGAGGCCGTGCCGAGCTGCCCGGCCCGAGGAGACCCTCGGTCGTCGGGCAGCGCGGCGACCCCGCTGGGCCGCCTGAGCAGGCATCGAGACCCCCCGCGCGGCAACCAGCGCTGCCGCGCGACCGGGGACGAGCCGCGGGGCTAGCGGCTCTCCTGGGTGGGCTCGTCGGTGAAGGCGCGCTTGCCGTCGGGGACCTCCTCGACGCGGGCAAGGACGACCGTGATGTTGTCGGTGCCGCCGAAGTAGTTCGCCCGATCGATGAGCGCCTTGCACGCCGCGTCCAGCGAGCCGCTCGACATCACGAGCTCGAGGATCTGATCGTCGCTCACCATCCCGGACAGGCCGTCCGAGCAGAGGAGGTACACGTCACCGTGGCGCGTCTCGTCCGTCACGAGATCGACGAGGACGTCCTCGCGGATGCCGAGCGCGCGCGTGATGACGTTCGCGGGCAGCTGCCGGACCTCCTCCTCGGTCATCCACGGCGCCATGTGCGCCGCGTCGCTGACGAGCGAGTGATCGCGGGTGAGCTGCGTGATCTGGCTGTCGCGCAGGCGATAGCAGCGGCTGTCGCCCACGTGGCCCACCGTCACGTGCTCGGCGTCCTTGGAGAACATCGCCGCCACGATCGTCGTGCCCATGCCGAAGTCGGCGAGCGTCTTCAGCGAGCGATCGAAGATGCGCCGGTTCGCCAGCCTGAGGCCGGTGACGACGTAGTTCTCCTCCTCGGTGAGGTTCGGATCGGCAGGGAACGGCCAGGTGGCGTCCCTCCCGACCGTCACGGACAGGAAGTCCGAGAGGGTGCTCACGGCAAGCTGGCTCGCGACGTCGCCCGAGCGGTGTCCGCCCATTCCATCCGCCACGGCCACGACACGGTACTCCTCGCTGACGAGGAGGTTGTCCTCATTGTGGTCCCGGAGGAGCCCGGTATCCGTCATCCCGGCAAACCGGGTCCGCAACATGGGCAGAGAGTAGACGCGGAGCAGGGGGGCAGCGCAAGTTCAAGGCGAGGGCAAAGCTGAAATCCTGGGCCGGATCTCCCGCAGCAGGCCGTTCATGCCGGCAAGAAGCGGTCGGCGACGGGGCGGCGGCCCCGCCCGGAGGCGTCCGCTCGCCGGACGCACTTTGCTCTTGAAAGATGGAAGGGGACGTGGGGTTCCCCGCCGCGCGGCGCGTACCGGAGCGACGGGCGCGCGAGCTCAGAGCCAGCTCTCGCCGATCGCGAGCCCGATCGAAGCCGCGATCGTCTCGGCGGCGCGCACGCCGCACGCCTGCGCCTCCTCGAAGAGCGCCATCCCGGGCTGGTCGACGTGCGCCCAGGCGACGCGCTCGGAGAGCGCGCAGACCGGCTCGAACGGCCGCGGGCCGAGGAAGCCGGGGCGAGGGCGCGGCATCGCGTGACCCCAGATCATGACGTCCATCCGCTCGACGTCGTCGCGCAGGTGCGGGTGCGCCGGCGCGAGATCGCGCAGCACGCCCTCGGCGAGCGACTCCCACGGCGCGCCGAGCAGCGCCGCGCGCGCGCCGGCCACGTCGGGCCCGCCGTACGCGCGGTAGTAGGTGAGCACGGTGCGCTGCATCGGCGCCGCGAGCCGCGAGCGCTGCGTCGTCCCCGCGGCGAGATCGGTGAGCTGGTGGCGCGCGTCGACGTAGCCGAGCCCATCGGCGCCGTAGAGGACCGAATCCCACGCGTGGTTCGGATCGATGCGCCGCTCGACGTGCAGGTTCGCCACGAGCCACGCCGACGAGACGCGCGACGGCAGCTCGCCCGCCGCGCTCCCCTCGAAGATGCGGCGCACGACGAACGCCGGCGCCGCGAGGATCGCGGCGCGCGCCTCGACGCGGCGCGCCTCGCCGCGCTGCACGTCGACGTAGCTGATCTCCACGCGGCCGCCCGGCTGCGGGCGCACCGACGTGACCAGCGCGCCCAGCGACACGCGCGGCGCCGCGCGCTCGAGCAGCGCCTTCACGAGCCGGCCGTTGCCCTCGGGCCAGATCAGGTAGTGGCTGCCCGCGAGCTCCGGGGTGCGCGCCTTCCGCCCCGCGAAGTAGTGCAGCCCCGCCCAGGCCGAGATCTCCTCGGGCGTGCCGCCGAAGTCGTCGAGCATCGCGTAGCGCACGTACCAGCGCAGGAACGGCGTGCGGTACCCCTCGCGATCGAGCCACGCCGCCATGCTCATCCGGTCGAGCTCGAGGAGCTCGGGGTCGCGCGACGAGCGCTCGAGCGGGATCTGGAACGCCGCGCGCCCGTCGCGGCCGGTGAGCTCCGTGAGCTCCTCCTCGAGCGCGTGGAACCGATCGAGCTCCTCGAGCGCGTCGTCCGGGAGCGCCTCGGCCGGCGCGAGGCCCGTGTGCCACGCGCCCTCGTAGAACAGCCGCTCGCCCGGCGCGTGGCAGAGCCGCCGCGGATCGAACGTGGGGCGCCCGGCCGCGTCCCAGCCGGTGACGACGCCCATCTCATCGAGCAGCCGCAGCGTCGCGCGCGCCTCGACGTTCGGCGCGGCCAGGTAGTGCGCGCCCCACGGGTAGGGCACGACGCCGTCCTCGCCCCACGCGCTCGTGCCGCCGGGCCGCGGCTCGAGCTCGAGGACCCGCAGGTCGAGCCCGGCGCCTGCGAGCCGCCACGCGGCCGACAGCCCGCTCACCCCGCCGCCGACGATCACGACGTCCGCGCGCTCCGCGGGGCCGAACGTCGAGGCGCGCGGCGCGCCGCCGCGGAGCAGGTGCCCCGCGCCGTGGGCCGCGCCCACGATCTCGCCGGCGAGCGGCGCCCGCCCCGGGGAGGCCGTGTGCACGAGCCAGCCCGCGCCCACGGAGCTCAGGAAGGCGCGGCGGTTCACGGGCTCACCGCGACCACTCCGCCCACTCGCGCGTGTACACGGAGACGAGCTTCTGGTCGTTCAGCCGGTTGATCGGCGCCTCGACGCGGCCGAGATCGCGCGGGAACCGGAAGAGCTCCGGCAGGCCGCTCGAGTCGAGGTAGCGGAGCCTCGACGCGTCGATCCGCAGGGCGCCGGGCGCGGTGAGCCCCTCGCCGCCCGCCAGGATGAAGCCCCACTCGCCGAAGCTCGGCACGTACACGTGCAGCGGCGCGGTCTTGAAGCCGGCCGCCTCGAGCGTCGTCACGACGCACCAGTACGACTCGCGCGCGTAGTGCGGCGACGTCGCCTGGATCACGGCGAGCCCGCGCACGGAGACCCGCTGCCGGAGCAGGTGGTAGAAGGCGTCCGTGTACAGCTTGCCGACGGCGTAGTTGCCCGGATCGGGGAAGTCGACGACCGCGAGATCGAACGACTCGGTCGACTCCTCGAGGTACTTGAACGCGTCCTCGTTGCGGATGGCGACGCGCGGATCGTGGAGCGCGCCCCCGTTCAGGTCCGCGGCGAGCGGCAGGTCGCGGAAGGCGCCGGTGACGGCGGCGTCGAGGTCGACGAGGAGGATCTGCTCGATCGACGGGTAGCGGAGCAGCTCGCGCGCGGCGAGCCCGTCGCCGCCGCCGAGGATCAGCGCGCGCCGCGGATCGCGGCCCAGCGCGGCGACGGCCGGGTGCACGAGCACCTCGTGGTACCGGTGCTCGTCGTCCGACGAGAACTGGAGGTTGCCGTTCAGGAAGAGGCGCGTCGTGCGCGGGCTCCTCGTGATGACGAGGCGCTGGTACGGCGACTGCGCCGCGTAGACGATGGGCGCGCCGAAGTAGAGCGCCTCCGAGCGCTCGACGAACCGCGAGACGAGCGCGAGGGCGACCACGAGCCCCGCGATCACGACCACGCACAGCGCCCGCAGCCGGATGACGACGGCGCGCTCGAGCGGGAAGAGGAACGTGCTCGCGAGCGCGACCGCCGCGTTGAGCAGGCCGAAGAACAGGCTCGTCTGGTGGATCCCGAGGCGCGGCAGGAGGAGCGACGGGAAGAGCAGGCTCGCGGCGAGGGCGCCGATGTAGTCGAGCGTGAGCACGCGCGCGACGAGCCGCTTGAGATCCAGGGAGAAGTTGAGCAGCCGGATGAGCAGCGGGATCTCGAGCCCGACGAGCATGCCGATGAGCAGCACGAGCGAGTAGAGCAGCGCGCGGAACGCCCCGAGCGAGGTGTAGACGCGGAAGAGCATCGGCGCGGAGAGGCCGCCGACGAGCGCGAGGCCGAGCTCGATCTCGACGAAGCGCTCGAGGAGCCGGCTCTCGATGTACTGGGAGAGGTACGAGCCGATCCCCATCGCGAACAGGTAGAGCCCGATCGCGGTCGAGAACTGCGTCACCGAGTCGCCGAGCAGGTACGACGCGAGCGCGCCCGCGACGAGCT
>JAICEP010000413.1 GCA_025924095.1 Sorangium sp. | reverse complement strand
CGCCGAGTCCTCTGCGCCGCCGGGATTCCTCTTCCTGGAGGGGAGACGCCGGGTCCTGCGTCGGTAATGCTCAAAATTGAACATGAAGGCGGGAAGGCGGGAAGATCATTGATGATCTTCTTCCCGCCTTCCCGCCTTCATGTTCAAATGACCCCACCCTCCGGTAGCCGAACTGCAGCTGACGCGCTCGCGCGCGCTCGATGGTCACCTGGCCGAGAACGACAGGCTACACGGCGCCCTCGCGGAGCCACTCGCCGAACCGCTCGCCGATCATCAGCGCGGTCAGGTTCGTGTTCACGCTCGGGATGGTCGGCATGATGCTCGCGTCCGCGACGATCAGCCCCTCGACGCCGCGGACGCGCCCGCGCCCGTCGACCGCCGCCGCCGGGTCCCCCTCGGGCCCCATCGGGGCCGTCCCGCACGGGTGGTAGCCCGAGCCGCAGCTCCGGTAGATCCACCGTTCGAGCGCCTCGCGCCGCATCAGCGTGCGCTCCGTGGGCCAGAGAAACCAGCCGAGCTCGCGCATCGGCGCGGTGCGGGCGACCTCGTACGCGAGCTGCATCGCGTCGACCGCGCGCGCCAGGTCGTCGCGGTCGACGAGCATGTTCGAGACGATGCGCGGCCGCGCGTGGGGATCGGCGCTCAGGTGCTCGATGCGGCCGACGCCGCGCGGCTTGCCGATGCAGCACGCGATGGCGAACGCCGGGATCGTGAAGCGCGGGTGCAGCGGGAAGAAGGAGCCCGGCTGGAGCTGCATGTCGTTCGGGTACGGGCTGCCGCGCGACGTGTAGCGGAGCACCGTCTGGACGAGCGGCTGGCGCAGGACGTCGATCAGCCCGCGGCGGCGCGGCCACAGGCCGATGGCCGCCCCCGGATGATCGAGCAGCCGCGCCCCCACCGCGGGCACGTCGGACACGGGCGCGACCCCGAGGCGCGCGAGCTCTGCCCGCGGCCCGATCCCGCTGCGCAGGAGGATCCCGGGCGTCGCGATCGCGCCCGCGCTCAGCACCACCTTCCGCGTCGCGACGACCTCGACGCGCCCGTCGGTCTCGATCTCGACCCCCTCGACCCGGCGGTTCCGCACAAGCACCCGCCGCACCGTCGTGCGCGGCCGGAGCCGCAGGTTCTCCCGCCGGCGCACCTCGGCGGTCAGGTAGCAGCGCGCCGCGCTCATGCGCTGGCCGTCGATCTTGTTCATCGCGTGCGGCCCGACGCCGCCGGGCGCGCGCGGATCGTTCGTGTCCGCGCACTCCGGGTGGCCGAGCTCCCTGCACCCGTCGACGAACGCCGCCTGCCACGGCACGAGCTCCTCGCGCCGCGCGCGGCGGATGGGCACCGGGCCGCCCTGGCCGTGCCAGGGCTCGCCGAGGTCGCGGTCGTCCTCGAGGCGCTTGAAGTAGGGGAGGCAAGCGTCGAAGCCCCACTCGGGCAGGCCGAGCGCGGCCCACTCGTCGTAGTCGTACGGCTGGCCGCGGATCGCGATGCACGTGTTCACGGCCGACGAGCCGCCGACCACCTTGCCGCGCGGGAAGAGGAACATGATCTGCCCGGGCGTCGGCCGGTGGCGGTAGCCCCAGTCGTGCGCGAGCCACGAGTTGCGGGTGCCGTCCCGCAGGTCGGCGGGCAGGCCCGCCGGGTCCGGGTAGTCCGGGCCCGCCT
Organism: Sorangium sp.; assembly: GCA_025924095.1. Classification (GTDB taxonomy): domain Bacteria; phylum Myxococcota_A; class Polyangia; order Polyangiales; family Polyangiaceae; genus Sorangium. Next base: position 5,742 of record JAICEP010000413.1, on the reverse strand, counting down.
CGAGCAGCAGGACCTCGCGATCCGCGCGCTCCGTGACGCGCGCCGCGATCACGGCGCCCGCCGAGCCGGCCCCGACCACGACGAGCTCTGCGGCGCTCTCAGGGCGGGACGAAGAGGACAACGACGTTCGAAACACCTTGGAAACTCGACCTACACGGGATCGCGCCGCCCGGCAACGTGCCCTCGAAACTGGGTGCGCTGTAGGACTGTCGTGCAGTTGCATCGCGTCCCACGCGGCGCGCGCCGACCCGATGGCGGAGCGCGCCCGTCTGCCCACTCGCCCGGGAGGCCACATTGGAAACACCGAGGTTCATACAGGGTGTCTACGCGTTCGAGGGGCAGGGCCTGGAGCAGCCGGTCCCCCTCCGTCCCGCGATCGGGTACACCGTCCCGCGAGACAAGCGCGCGCAGCTCATCTACCTGCGCGCGGGCAACTCCACGTCCGAGCTCATCTACCTGCTCCTCAAGCGCGACGGCCAGCCGATGCGCTACTTCCCGATCGGCGCCAGAGGCGCCATCCACGTGCCGCTCGTCATCGTCGAGGACATCCACCCCGAGAGCGCGCTGGAGCTGTCCGTGGGCGCGCCCGAAGGGGTGCGCGGCCTCGCGACGATCGACATCGGCCTGGCGGAGATCTGAGCCATGCAGAAGAAGCGCAAGCTCGTGGTGATCGGCAACGGGATGGCCGGCGTCCGCACCGTCGAGGAGATCCTCGCGCGCGGCGGCGCAGAGCAGTTCGAGATCACCATCTTCGGCGACGAGCCTTATGGCAACTACAACCGTATCCTGCTCTCCGAGGTGCTGAGCGGCTCCCAGGACGCGAGCGAGATCTTCCTGAACCCCCTCGCCTGGTACCGGGAGAATCGCATCCAGCTCCACGCGGGCGTGCGCGCGCGGGCCATCCACCGGCACTCGCGCCAGGTCACCGGCGAGCACGAGATCGTGGCGTCGTACGACAACCTGATCATCGCGACGGGCAGCTCGCCCTACATCCCGCCGATCCAGGGGGTGCGGCTCGAGGGCGGCCGCGAGAAGCCGGGCGTGTTCGTGTTCCGCACCCTGGACGACTGCCACCGGATCGCCGCCTACGCGAAGGGGAAGCGGCGCGCCGCGGTCATCGGCGGCGGGCTCCTCGGGCTCGAGGCGGCGCGCGGGCTGCAGAACTTCGGGATCGACGTCCACGTTGTCCACATCAGCGGCCACCTGATGGGGCAGCAGCTCGACGCCACGGCGGGCGCCATCCTCAGGACCACGCTCGAGCAGCTCGGCGTGACGGTGCACCTCAACAGGAGCACGAAAGAGGTGCTCGGCGACGACCGCGTGACCGGGCTCCGCTTCGCCGACGACGAGGTGCTCGACTGCGATCTCGTGGTGATCTCCGCGGGCATCCGGCCGAACGTGGACCTCGCGCTGCGCGCCGGCGTCACCGTCGAGCGCGGGATCGTGGTGGACAACCACATGCGCTCGCCCGACGACCCGAGGATCTACGCCGTCGGCGAGTGCGCGCAGCACCGCGGGCACGTCTACGGGCTCGTGGCGCCGCTCTGGGAGCAGGGCAAGGTGCTGGCCGACCACATCACGAAGCGCAACGAGAAGGCGACCTACTCGGGCTCGAAGGTCGCCACGAAGCTGAAGGTCATGGGCATCCAGCTCGCCTCGATGGGCATCACCGAGCCGGCCGACGATCGGGACGAGATCGTGCAGTTCATCGAGCCGAAGAGGGGCACGTACAAGAAGCTCATCATCCGCGACGGGCGGCTGCTCGGCGGCATCCTCCTCGGCGACGTCAGCAAGGCCGCGTACCTGATGCAGGCCTTCGACAAGAATACCCCGCTCCCGGACGAGCGGCTGTCGCTGCTGTTCGACCTCGGCGCGCCCTCGACGAAGGCGACCCTCGAGGAGATGCCGCCCGAGATGCAGGTCTGCAACTGCAACGGCGTCAGCAAGGAGGGCATCGTCGCGTGCGTGCGCTCCGGCAAGCGGAGCTCCCGGGCCATCATGGACGCGACGCGCGCGGGGATGGGCTGCGGCGCCTGCAAGCAGCTCGTCTCGGAGATCGTGGCGTGGGCGTGCGGCGGCGCGGCGGAGCAGGACCCCGCGGCGAGCTACTACGTGCCCGGCGTCCCGCTGAGCAAGCCGGAGCTCGTCCAGGCCGTCCGCGAGCGCGGGCTCCGGTCGGTGTCCGCCGTCTTCCGGGAGCTCGCCGGCGGGGTCGAGGACCCGGGGAGCAAGCCGGGGCTCGCGTCGCTGCTCCGGACGGTGTGGCACCACGAGTACGAGGACGAGCGCGACGCGCGCTTCATCAACGACCGCGTGCACGCGAACATCCAGAAGGACGGCACCTTCAGCGTGATCCCGCAGATCCCGGGGGGCGTCACGTCGGCCGCGCAGCTCCGGAAGATCGCGGACGTTGTCGACAGGTACCGCGTGCCGCTCGTCAAGCTGACCGGCGGCCAGCGCATCGACCTCCTCGGCGTGAAGAAGGAGGACCTGCCGGGCGTGTGGCGCGACCTCGACATGCCCTCGGGGTTCGCTTACGGAAAGTCGTACCGCACGTGCAAGAGCTGCGTCGGGACCGACTTCTGCCGGTTCGGCCTCGGCGACAGCATCGACCTCGCGGTGAAGATCGAGGATCGCTTCCGCGGCATGGACACGCCGGCGAAGATGAAGCTCGCGACGGCGGGCTGCCCGCGCAACTGCTCGGAGGCGATGGTGAAGGACGTCGGCGCCGTCGCGGTGGAGGGCGGCAAGTGGGAGATCTACGTCGGCGGCGCGGCGGGCGCGCACGTGCGCAAGGGCGACGTGCTCTGCGTTGTCGACGCGCACGCCGACGTGCTCCGGCTCATGGGCCGCTTCATCCAGTACTACCGCGAGAACGCCAGGTACCTGGAGAGGACGTACGGCTTCGTCGAGCGCCTCGGGATCCAGAAGATCCGCGCCGTGGTCGTGGACGACAGCGAGGGCATCGCCGCGCGCCTCGACGCGGAGATGCAGAAGACGGTCGAGGCGTACCGCGATCCGTGGAGAGAGGCGTACTCCCCGGCGACGCCGAACCAGTTCCGGTCGGTCCTGCCGATCGTGCAATGAAGGGGCGCGACATGGAGATCACCCTGGGCCCTCTCTCGACGATCCCGCCGGGCGAGGGGCGCGCGTTCGACGTGGGCTCCGAGCGCATCGCGGTCTTCCTCGCGCGGGACGGCCGCGTATTCGCCACGCAGGCGGCCTGTCCGCACCGCGGCGGCCCGCTCGTCGACGGGCTGCTCGGCGGCTGCACGCTCGTGTGTCCGCTGCACGCGCAGAAGTTCAACCTGCAGACGGGAGAGGCCCTGAACGGTGGGCCGGGGCTCAAGACCTATCCGGTCCGTCTGAGCGCGACGAACCAGATCGTTGTGCAGATCGAGCGAGACGGGGGCTGACCGCGCCCGGCGCGACGGGGACCCGAGCCTGGCGGAGGCGGCGGCGCCGGGCGCTTTGCGGCGCCCCTGGATCGCGCGTCCGGGGGTACGCTACCGGGGCGCGTCGCCAGCGACGTCGCCCGAAGGGTTCCCTCTCGCCATGGCCGACTTCACGACAGCCGCACCGTTCGCCCCCGGCACCGTCCTCGGGGGCGATTTCCGTATCGTTCGTCCCCTGAGCCAGGGCGGCATGGGCGCCGTGCTCGTGGCCGAGCAGCTCTCCACCGGCAAGCCGCGCGCGGTGAAGCTGATGCACGCGCAGCTCGCGCAGGACCCGCGCTTCCGCGAGCGCTTCGAGCAGGAGGCGAGGGTGGGGGCGCGCATCGAGAGCGACCACGTCGTGGAGGTTGTCGCGGCCGGGGTCGATCCGGCGACGCAGACCCCCTGGCTGGCGATGGAGCTGCTCGACGGCGCCGATCTGTCGGCCGTGGTGGCGCAGCGCGGCGCGCTGCCGCCCGACGAGGTGCGCGAGCTGATGGGGCAGCTGTGCCACGCGCTCGCGGCGGCGCATCGCGCGGGCGTCGTGCACCGCGATCTCAAGCCCGAGAACATCTTCATCGCGCGGCCGCGGCAGCAGAACGTCCGCTTCAAGGTCAAGGTGCTCGACTTCGGCGTCGCGAAGATCGTGGCCGAGGCGCGGGCCACCACGGCGGTGACCGCGTCGGTCGGGACGCCGCTCTGGATGGCGCCCGAGCAGACCGAGGCTGGCCAGCATGTCACCCCGGCGTCGGACGTCTGGGCGCTCGGGCTGCTGGCCTTCACCCTGCTCACCGGGCGCATGTACTGGCTCGAGCCGACCCGCGGGCCGAGCGCCTCGGTCATGTCGCTCATGCGCGAGGTGCTGTTCGTCCCGCTGGAGCCGGCGTCCGCCCGCGCCGCGCGCCACGGCTGCCAGCACCTGATCCCCGCGGGCTTCGACGCCTGGTTCGCCGCGTGCGTCGCGCGCGACGTCCGCGCTCGCTTCGCCGACGCGGCGCAGGCGATGGCGGCGCTCGATCCTGTGCTCGCCGCGGCCGTCCCCCGGGGCGCGGCCCCGCCGGCGGGGCCGTTCGCGCCGGCCCCGCCGGCCACCACGGGCTCGCCGCCGGCGTACACGGGCCCGACGTACCCGACGATGGCCGGCACCGACGTCGGCGGCATGTCCGGCGGCACCCTGGCGCTCGTCCAGGCCCGACCTGTGCGCAAGGCGCCCTGGGGCCTGCTGCTCGCGATCGCCGGCGGCGGCCTGCTCGCCGTCGCCGCCCTCGTCGTCGGCGGCATCGTGGTCGTGGAGCGCCTGCGCGCGACCGAGCCCGTCGCCCTCCCGCCGCTGTACGGCAGCGCCGGCAGCGCCGGCAGCGCCGGCGCGACCCCCGGCAGCGCCCCGACGGCGCCGCTCAGCCCATCGAGCGCCGCCACAACCAGCGACATCCACCTGGCCGGCACCTACGACATCACGTCGTCGCGCAACCCGGGCGGGCAGGGCAGCTATGCGGGCAACGTCCTCCTGTCGAGGAGCGGCGACACGTACCGCATCGCCTGGATCATCACGAAGGGCGCTGGTTACGAGGGGATCGCGCTCGTGCAGGGGCAGACCGTCGCCGTGGGCTGGGCGAGCGGCGGCCCGTACGGCGCGGCCGCCTACCGCATCGACGGCGATCGCCTCCGCGGGCAGTGGATCTCCACCGACCGGCCGGGCCGGATCGAGGTCGAGACGCTGCAGGGGCCCGAGGGGCTGACCGGCAGCTACAGCATCGTCGAGGGTCCCCGGAGAGGCACGGTCGTGATCGCGCGCACGGGCGACACGTACGCGGTGACCTGGACGCTGAGCACCGGCGGCATGCTGAAGGGGGTGGGCCTCCGCTCGGGCGACCAGCTCGTGGTGGGCTGGTCGCCGGGCCAGCAGGTCGGGGTGGTGAGCTATGCGATCGAGGGCAGACAGCTCACCGGGCGATGGGCGAGCCTGGGTGGCACGCTGGCGGGGACGGAGACGCTGCTGCGCCGCTGAGTCGGGCCCTCGGGACGGGCCATCCGAGACGAGAGACGAGACCGGAGCGCCCGCACAAGCGACGATGTCGCGATGGCGGTTGCGGCGGGGTGCGAGCCCCATGTATCTTTTTTACAGGATCATGGCCTCCTTGCCCGCGCCGAATACCCTGCTCCGCGATCTTGCATTGCCCGCGCTCAGCCCGCCGGCGCAGGAGCAGCTCAGGCGCGTCTGCGCGTTCCTTTACGTCGTGGGTCTCCCGGAGGTCCAGACGCGCGCGCTCCTCGCGGGGTACACGCCGGAGATTCATGCCGAAGGCGT
>JAICEP010000412.1 GCA_025924095.1 Sorangium sp. | reverse complement strand
CTGGGCCCGTCTCCTGTGCGGGCGCGCGCCGCTCGGCCGTCGCAGAACGGAAGGCGGCGCGCGCCGCTCGGCCGTCGCAGAATGGAAGGCGGCGCGCGGCGGGGGGGGCCGCGCCGCGCGACGAATACCCGCGCCGCGGGCTGGGCAGCTCGGGCAAGGCCTCGCGCCGGTGGTGGCTTCAGGCGGCGCCGCCGGCGCCCATGGCTCGGGGGCGGACGATCTCCACCTTTCCGATGTGGCGCTCGTCGCTGTCCCGAACGATGAAGCGCAACCCGAACTTGCTCACCGCCGTGCCCACCTCGGGCACCTTGCCGACGTGCTGCGTGAGCATGCCGCCGAGCGAGTCGTACTTCCCCTCCCGGTCGAGCTCCGCTCCCAGGTACGCCGAGAGATCACTCATCGACACCGCCGCGTCGGCGACAAGCCGGCCGTCGCCGAGGTCCTGGATCGATGCCCCATCGTCCGTCTCGTCATGCTCATCCCGGATGTCGCCGACGATCTCCTCGAGGACGTCTTCCAGGGTGACAATCCCAGACATCCCACCAAACTCGTCGACCACGATCGCAAGGTGCTGTCTCCGGCTCTTCATCTCCCTCAGCAGAGAGGAGAGCGGCTGCGACTCGGCGACGAAATTGGCAGGGCTCCGCGTGATCTCCCGGAGCGTCGTGTTCTTGAGACGGCGCTCCTCGAGGACCTTGAACATGTCCTTCGCGTAGAGAAGACCAGCGATGTTGTCGATCTGGTCCTTGTACACCGGATACCTGGAGTGCCCGCTGTCAGTCACGATCTCCAGCACCTTCTCGAGCGGCGTGGAGATCTCGATCGCCTCGACCTTGGACCGCGGCACCATGACGTCCCGCGCCGTGCGATCGGCGAACTCGAGCACATTCCGGATCATCTCCGCCGGCTCTCGCCCGAAGAGGCCAGAGCGCTCGACCTCATCCACAAGGATCTCGACCTCGGCCTCGGCAACCCGCGGGTTCGAAGGCTGCTCCCCGTCCCGATGCCCGAGCCGGGAGCCGATCCAGCCGAGCGGTATGGCGAGCGGCAGCATCGCGATCTCGAGAGGGCGCAAGAAGCGGACCGCCATCGATGCCGCCCGATCGGCGTGCTTGCGGCCCAGCGTCGAGCTGACCTCGTAAAGGGCCCCGCAGACGACAGCGGTGGTCGCCAGCCCGAGACCCAGGGCCGCCTCCGGGACGCTTCGCCGGAAGAAGAGGTCGAAGCAGGCGGCGGTCAGGCTGGTCGATACGACCCAGCCGAGCAGGTAACGGGAGCGGAGCTTGGCGTCCTCTCGACGAATCCGCTCGTAGGCGGCCTTCGTGGGGCCCGTCGACTGCTCAGTCAGCGCGCCGAGCCTCGTCGCGCTCAGCGTCGTCAGTGCGGTGTCAGCGCCGACGAACAGCGAGCCAAGTACAGCGGAGAGAACTGCAGCGCCGAGCGCTGGCAATGGAACGAAATCGGGACTCAAACCGAGACTCCTAACGGACGAATCGTAACGGAACAGGCGAGGGGAGCGCAACCGGACCGGGGCGCGAAATCTCGGGAGACGACGGATCCACGCGCTCTCGACGGTCTCGCTGCAGGGCGGACTCCCAGGCTCGACCCGCAAGGCCAAGCTCGGCCAGTGACATGAGCCGTGGATCTGCCAAAGTCCAGGGAATTGCCGTGCGTTGCGGCATTTCCATTACCTGGCAGGATTTTCACGGGTATCGGCCCCCCCGGTGAAACCACGTAGGACGGAAAATCGGGTCGTGAGCAGCGCAGGTGAACTCTCGGAAACCCCGGCGCCGATGCCCTCAGGGGCGTCCAGCGCAAGGTCCGGCGCGCCCAGCGCAACGACGTGTCCGTCCGGGTCGAGCCATACGGCGGCGCCGGGACGCGCAGGAGCCATGGAGAAGTCGGACTCGGTGAGCGATTGTCCGAGGCGCGCACGCCGGGTGCCGTCCTCGGTCAGGCGGGCGACCGGGAGGCTGGAGGCGGCTGCCTCGGCGAGCGGACGCAGGGCAGCGCGCAGCGCCCCGGCACCGGCGTCGAGGGCCACCGCCTGCGCCACCGTGAAGGCGCCGCTCGCGGTGCGGCGGAGGGCGGACAGGTGCGCGGGCACGCCGAGGTGCGCGCCGAGATCGCCGGCGAGCGAGCGCACGTAGTAGCCCTTGCTGACCTCGAGCTCGAGCTCGAGGGTGGCGGGCGCGGCGTCCGCGGCCGGTGTGGCGGGCGCGGCGTCCGCGGCCGGCGTGGCGGGCCCGCCGCGCGCGGCGCCGGCGACCGCGAGCGACCGGACCTCGACGGCCCGCGCCGCGAGATCCACCGCCTGGCCGGCGCGCGCGAGGGCGTAGCTGCGCTGCCCCGCGACCTTGATGGCCGAGTAGGCCGGCGGCGTCTGCTCCCGCCTCGCCCGCTCCGCGTCGAGCGCCGCCGCGATGCGCGGCGCCGCACACGCGACCGCCCCGGCGAGCGCGCCGAGCTCGTCGTCGAGCCACGCCGGCAGGGGCTGCGCCGCCGTGATCTCCCCGTCCGCATCGAGGGTGTCCGTTCCGACGCCGAGGACGACGCGCGCCGTGTAGCGCTTGTCCTGAGCGGTCAGGTACGGGGCGAGCTTGGTGGCCTCGCCGACGAGCACCACGAGGACGCCGGACGCCATCGGGTCCAGCGTCCCGGCATGCCCGATGCGCTTCACCCCGAGGACGCGGCGCAGCCGGGCCACGACGTCATGGCTCGTCGGCCCGCGCGGCTTGTCGATCACCAGCAGGCCGTCGGGGCGTGGCCTCCCGGTCGTCGCCCGCTCGGGCTCAGGGGGCGGTGCCCCTTCCACGGTGTGCTCGGGCATGGGCGGAGGATCCGTCTGCGCAGTCTGCTTCATCCGAACCAGATCGATTTCCGGGTGGCCAGCGTCTCGTCGAGGAGCCCCTGGATCGTCGCGCGTACCCGCTCGGCGAGGCGCCGCACAAGGATCTGGTCGTCCGCCGCCTCGGGGCCGTAGGCGTCGAACCGCACCGGCTCGGCCATGCGAATCTTCCACTTGGTGGGCGCGGGCACGAGGCCCAGCGGCCCGAGCGCGGGGAACGTCGGCGTGATGGGCAAGTAGGGGATGCCGAGCGCGCGCGTGACGTGCTCGACCCGGTAAAGGAGCGGGTTCGTCTCCTCGGCCCCCACGATGGCGCAGGGCACGAGCGGCGTGCGCGTGCGCAGGCAGAGCCGGATGAACCCGCCGCGGCCGAACCGCTGGAGCTGGTACCGGTCCTTGTAGAGCTTCCCGCTGCCCTTGGCCCCCTCCGGGAACACCGCGACGAGCCGCTCGCCCGCGAGCAGCCGCTCGGCGTTCTCCTGGCAGGCCCGCACGGCGCCGACCCGGTTCATGATCGTGCCGGCGAACGGCAGGTAGTACACGAAGTCGTCGGCCAGCCAGCGGAGCTCCCGATGCGCCGGGTGCTCCCGCCGCACCGCCGCCCGCAGCATGAGCCCGTCGTACGGGATGGGCCCGCCCGCGTGGTTCGACACGACGAGGCACCGCCCCTCGCTGGGGACGTGCTCGACGCCCTGGAGATCGATGCGGAAGTAGTGCCTGTACAGGAAATCGAAGAGCGGCCTGTAGCGGGCCTCGTACTTGGGATCGAAGCCGAACTCGTCGACCTCCTCCGAGCGGCTGCGCAGGCCGGCGCGACCCCACTGCCGCAGGTAGAAATCGGTCGACAGGACGTCCCGCGCCGTCCCCGGCTCGGACGGCGGAGGCTCGCTGGCGTGGCTCTCGTGCGCCGCGGGCGCGCCGCCCTGGCGGGGGCCCCACTGCGCCTCGGGCCCGCCGCGACTCCCCCCGCTCGCGTCGCGCGGCTGGCCCCCGGCGAGCATGCTCTTGAGCCGCGTCTCGAGCTCCCGGATCTGACGTTCCAGCTCGTCGGCCGTCACCGGCACGACAGGGGCGTGCGCCTCGGACGACTGCATCTTTCGCCCGTCCGAGGGCTCCGTCGGGCCGATCGGCGCCAGGTACCGGGTCTCCTCGTCCTCGACGTCGATGCTCGGGACGACCTGCCTCGACCCCGGTCGTTCGGAGCGCCCCCGCGCCGACGCCGATGGCCCGTTCACTGCTCCCTTGCGCGCTCGATCGTGCTCCGTGCCCATGCTTACCCCCCCGAACCGCCTCACGCGGGTGTCTCCTGCAGGAGCCGCACGTCCCGCAGCCGCTGCGCGCTTGTGTAATCGAGAAGCGCCTCGCGCGTGGAGTAGACCGGCCGGAACCCCATGACGCGCGCCGCCTTCTCACCGTCCGCCACGCACACGTAGCGCAGGTAGCGCAGGAAGCTGGGCGGCGCGATCGCCGCGTGCGCAGCCCAGAGGGCAGCGACGAGCGGGCCGGCGGCGCTGTGCAGCACCGGGAAGGACGTCCGGCCCGCGAGGCGCACGATCGTGGAGACCGGCAGCACGCCGTCGCCCACGATGTTGAACGTTCCAGGGAAATCGCTGTCGATGGCGAGCTTGAAGGCGGCGATCGCGTCGACCTCGTGGATGAACTGCCACAGCGGGTCGAAGCCGAGCATGGTCATGACCAGCCGCCGCGCCAGGTACCGGGTGAGGTAGTTCTGGACGGTCGGACCGAGGATCGGCGCGGTCCGCAGGATGGTGACGGTCGTGCCCTTGGCCCTCGCGCCGAAGGCGTTGAACTCCCGCTCGGCCGCCATCTTGTCCGCGAAGAAGCGCTCCTCCGGATCGGCGCGGAGCGGGTGCTTCTCCGTGAGGAAATTGGGGTTGGTCGGGTGTGCGCCGTAGAGGATCGTCTGGCTCCAGAGGATCAGCTTGCGCAGGCTCGCCTGGCGCGCGCCGTGGAGCAGGTGCATCGTGCCCACCGACTCGAGCTCGTGAGCCCAGGCGGTCGCCGGGGTCGGCGACGAGAGGAAGCAAAGGTGGACGAGCGTGTCCACCTGCTCGGCCGCGAGCACCTCGGCGACGTGCTCCTCGGACGCAGGCGCCGTCAGGTCGACCGTGTGCAAGCGCAGCTTGGAGCCGCCCGTGTCCGGCGGCTTGAGGTCGATGGCCACCACGCGGGCGATGCGGGGATCCTCCTCGAGGATGCCGATGAGGTTGCGCCCGAGGAACGACGCGGCGCCGGTGAGGGCGACGACCCGGCCCCTCGGGCCGGACGACGCTTGCCGGCTGACCGGCGCGGCCTCGGCCTCGGCCGCCGCGGGCTCGCCCGGGCTGCTCGTCGCCACGCCTGGGTCGGCGGCAGGCGCGGCGCGGTCTGCACCGGCGGCGGAGTTCCGCTCGGCAGGGTCGTCGTGGGCCGCAGCGTCGGGGTGCTCGAACGGGGAAGCCATGCGCGCGGGCGCGACACTACCTGGTCGGCCGGCGCGCGCAAGCGCAGCGCGACGGCCGCCGGGCCCGCCCGCGACGTCCGCAGAGCGGCGCGGTCACAGCATCCGGCGAAGGACCGGGTACGGCTCGAAAGCGTTCACCTCGACGAATCCGTTCGTCGTGAACGCGGAGACCGGGCCGGTCCACAGCTCCTCGTCGCTCACCGGCTCCTTCGGGCGGCGGGGCAGGGCCTCGAGGGCGCGCGCACCCCAGGCGGGCGCGAGCTCCACCGCGCCCGCGACGAGCGCCGTCGCGACGCCCTGCCGGCGATGGCTCGGGTGCACGACGGCGCAGCCGATCAGGAAGACGCCGGCGCGATCGCCCGCGAAGCACGGCAGCCCCCGGTACAGCCGGCGCTCGTAGGCCTTCGCCACGACCGCGGCGGGCGCGACCTTGAGCCACCCGACCACGCCCGGGACGTCCTTCGCGAGCGCCACGACGCCGCGCGCCTCGTCGCTGCCTGCAGCGAGCGCCTCGGCGAACTCCCGGCGGTTCTCGCCCTGGCCGTCCGAGCACCGCGCGAGCCACTCGTTGTTTGTGCCCCCGAAGTGGTAGTAGCGGCAGTAGCAGGGCGTGCCGGCGGCCTCGAAGAGCGCCTCGAGCCCGGCCAGGTGCTCGGGGCCGGCCGCCGCCACCGCGATCACGGAGCTCACCTTCGCGCTCCCTTCCTCATGCGATCGACACGCGCGCGCGCAGCCCGCGCACCGGAGAGATCTGCTCCCACGCGTAGGCCGCCCTGCAGAGCCGCGCCTCCTCCAGCGCAGGGCCGATGAGCTGCAGGCCGACGGGCAGCGCAGGCCCGCCGTCGGGCGCCGGCGCGGTCGCGCACGGGACGCTGATCGCGGGCAGGCCCGCCATGCTCGCGGGCAGCGTGTAGACGTCGGCCAGGTACATCGAGAGCGGGTCGTCGACGCGCTCCCCGAGCCGGAACGCGACCGTCGGCGAGACCGGCGCCGCGATGAGGTCGACCTCGCGGAAGGCCTCGTCGAAGTCGCGCCGGATCAGCGTCCTGACCTTCTGCGCGCGCAGGTAGTACGCGTCGTAGTAGCCCGCGGAGAGCACGTACGTGCCGAGCAGGATGCGGCGCTTCACCTCCCGGCCGAACCCCTCGCCGCGCGTGCTGCCGTAGAGGCCCTGGAGGTCCGCCTTCCCGCCGCGCTCGCCGTCCACGCGCAGCCCGAAGCGCACGCCGTCGAAGCGCGCCAGGTTGGACGACGCCTCGGCGGTCGCCACGATGTAGTAGGCCGCCACGGCGTAGCGCGTGTGCGGCAGGTGCACGGGCCTGATCTCGCAGCCGAGCCCGCGCAGGCCCTCGATCGCCTCCCGCACCTTCGCCTCGACCTGCGGATCGATGCCCTTCGCGAAGTACTCTTCGGGCACGCCGATGCGCAGGCCCGCGACGTCGCGGCCGCACGCGGCCTCGTAGGCGCCCACCGGCGCGTCGAGGCTCGTCGCGTCGCGCGGATCGCGGCCCGAGATCACCTCGAGCAGGCGCGCGGCGCCCTTCACGTCCTGCGCGAACGGCCCGATCTGGTCGAGGCTCGAGGCGAACGCGATGAGGCCATAGCGAGAGACCCGGCCGTACGTCGGCTTGATGCCGACGACGCCGGTGAGGCTCGCCGGCTGCCGGATGGAGCCCCCCGTGTCCGAGCCGAGCGAGCCGGGCGTCATCCCCGCCGCCACCGCGACCGCGCTGCCGCCGGACGACCCGCCGGGGATGCGCGTCGGGTCCCACGGGTTCTTCACCGGGCCGAAGGCGCTGTTCTCGTTCGACGAGCCCATCGCGAACTCGTCCATGTTGCACTTGCCCGGCAGGATCGCGCCGGCGTCGCGCAGGCGGGCGACGACCGTGGCGTCGTACGGCGGGCGATACCCGCGCGACGGGTCAGCCGCCTTCGACGAGCCACCCGCCGCCGCCCGCGTGAGGATCTTCGAGCCGGCGGTCGTCGGCGCGCCCTCGGTGCAGAGCGCGTCCTTGAGCCCGACCGGCACGCCGGCGAGCGGGCCGAGCGCATCGCCGCGGGCGCGCCGCGCGGCGCGGGCGGGCGCCGCCGCGAGGG
>JAICEP010000411.1 GCA_025924095.1 Sorangium sp. | reverse complement strand
GCCCGGCGCGGCGAGCATGCAGGCGAGAAGATCGAACTCGACGCGGGTGAGGTCGACCTTCTGGCCGTTGACGTGCGCCCGCCGCGTGGCCTCGTCGACCATGAGCGGCAGCGGCGCGGGGGCGGCGTCGGACAGCGACGGTCGCGCGGCGCGGCGCAGGACGGCGCGCACCCGCGCGACGATCTCCCGCGGCGAGAACGGCTTGGTCACGTAGTCGTCGGCGCCGGTCTCGAGCGCGGCGACGCGGTCGGCCTCGCTGTCGCGGCTCGACAGGACGATGATCGCGGCGCGCGCGGCGCTCCGCCGCACCTGGCCGATGAGATCGAAGCCGCTGCCGTCGGGGAGCATCAGGTCGAGGATGATGAGGTCCGCCTTGTCGATCTCCCGCTCCGCGGCCGCGAGCGTGGTGGCGACCGTGGCCGCGAACCCGTCGCGGCGCAGGAAATAGGCGATGGACTCGGCGATGGCCGGCTCATCCTCGACGACCAGGACCTTGGCCATGATCGGGGAGCCTAGAACGGCGCGGCGGACGCGTCGACAGGGCTGGCCGGCGGGGCCGCGTTGTCCCATTGTTGCGTGTTTACGCGTGTTTACGCGTGATTACGTGGGATTACGGGAGCTTGCGGGGCGCTCACGGGCGCCTCGCGTTCACGGGAGCGCCGCGTTGACGAGCTCGCGCACGATGCCGAGCAGCCGGTCGTAGTGCTCGGGGATGGGCCGCAGGCCGGCGCAGTGCACAACGAGCCCGCCGGGGCGGAGCTCGAGGTGCCCCTGGAAGCCGCGGCGGGCGAGGAGCTTCCGCAGGCGCGGAGGGAACGCGGCGGCGGCCTCGCGCTGGGAGGCGGCGAAGGTCGTCACGTGGGCGTCCCAGAGCGCGTCGTCGAGGACGACCCTGGGCGGCGGAGGGCTCTCGATGAAGGCGACGCGGGTCAGGAAATGCTCGCCGACGCGCATCGCGGCGCGGTGCTGGAGCGCCGGGTGCGTCGCGAAGCCGAGCAGCGATCGCTCGAGCGGCTCGGCTTCGCCGTCCGCGTACCAGGGCTCGGCGATGACGGCGTGCCCGGGGTTCGCCGTCCACGTGCACGCGGAGAGGTAGGCGGAGGGGGGCGCGATCGTGTCATACGGCTCCCAGCGACGGAACCAGGCCTCGTCGGGGCGCGAGGTGAAGGCGAGGCCACGCCGGGCAGCCCACGCTGCGATGAGCTCGGATCCGAGCGAAGGTGGCATGAGCGGCGAGGTTAGCCCGCGCGACGACGCCTCGGAAGCCTCCGCCGCCACGCCGCGGCGAGCGCTCCGGCGCCGAGCGCCATCCAGGACGCCGCGCCGGCGGCGGCGCCGCTCCCGGGCACGTCGCAGGAGCACCGGCCGCGGATGCCCACCGTCGTCGAGGTCGTCTCGTCGTCGTTCTCCTCGTCGTCCAAGGGGCCTCCGGATCCTCCCTGGCCTGCCGTGACGGGCGCCCCTCCAGCGTTGCCGTCCGGTCCGCCGCTGCCGCCCGCGCCACCTGTTCCGCCGCTGCCGCCCGCGCCACCTGTTCCGCCGCTGCCGCTGCCGCTGCCGCCGCTGCCGCTGCCGCTGCCGCCCGCGCCGCCGTCGCCGCCCGTCGCGCCGCCGTCGTCCGCGCAGCGCGTGACGTGGAGGGGGCGCGTGCGCGTGCAGTCCGTCGGCGAAGCGCAGCGCGGATCGGAGAGCGCGGCCGGCGCGCCGCCGCCGCCGATCTCGCCCAGGGCCGGGTAGGCGACCTCGATGCTCTCCCAGCGCTCGCCTGTGTGCTCCATCCGGCCGAACACCCGCTCCTGGTACGGAACCGCGCCGCCGATCGCCGGATCGTAGACGCCGCGCCCCGCGTCGTAGTTGGGGTTGTTCGGGTTGTTCACGTACGAGAGCCCGTTGTAGGCCCACACGGCGCTGTACCAGTGCTCGACGATCGCCGGTTGCCGGTCGCCGACGCAGCGCGTGGCCTTCCACTTCATCGCGAGGATGTGCGTGCCGGTGGCCGCGTTGTAGGTCGGGTCGGCGGCCACGCGGCGCGGATCGAAATCGGGGCTATCGCCGCTGCGCATGCCGCTCGTGATCTGCGAGGCGCCGTAGCCGCAGTCGAACGAGATGACCGTCCGCGAGCTCGCCCCCGCCTGGTCCATGGGCCGGTCCGGCTCGCAGAACTGCTGCCACCCCGACTCCTGCATGGCGATCGCCTTCAGCAGCTCGCAGGGGAAGGCCGCGGGGATCTGCCGCGGCGCCTCGGGTTGATCGCAGCCCTGGCCGAGGTCGAAGGTCGTCGGGCCGGCGTCCCCCCAGGCCGCGGGGCCCCGCGAGACGCGGTCGAAGATGGCGTTCCACTCCGCGACCGATGGGTTGATCCCGGGCACGGCCTCGATCGCGCAGCCGCGATCGTTGTAGGCGCTCGACGCGGTGAAGCACGGGCAGTACGCCGCGCGCGCGGCCGGCGCGACCAGCGCGGCCGCGGAGATCGCCGCCGGGATCAGGAGCAGGCGGCTCCTCACGGCTCCTCCTTCGCGGTGGTGAAGCCGGCGACGGCGATGCGCGCTCCGGACGGCGCGGGGATCGCGGCGACCTCCCCGCTCTCCACGTGGATCGCGAACGGCACGGCGAACGCGGAGGGGTTCGTGTGCAGCGCGGCCACCCACGCCGCGTCCGACGAGACGGCCTGGATGGCGTCGACGCCGGCTCCGAGCGGGCCGCGGACCGTCGCGCGGGCGCCGACCAGGAAGAGCCCGGTGGCGCGCGTGGGCGTGTACGCGAGCCCGCCGCCCGGCCAGACGTGCGGGGCGAGGCCGTTGCTCGCGCTCACCTCGAGCCGGGTGCGCTTGCCTCGTGCGAGATCGATGCGATCGATGACCCACATGCCGGGATTTGTCTCGTGCCGCTCCTGGAACACGAGCGCGCCCGTCGCCGCGTCGATCGAGAAATCGCGCGCGAACGGCGGGATCGACGGGGCGAGCACGCGCGTCGCGCCGGAGTCGGGGTGGACGAGGACGATGTCGGCCGATCCGGGGGAGACGCGGTAGACGACGAGCTCGCCGTTCCACTCGCCGGCGAGGAAGGCGAGGTAGCCCGTGTGCCTGTGCGCGGTGCGCGTCGCGCCGGTGGCGAGGTCGACCTCGTCGATGGTGAGCGCGTCGACCCGCAGCCGCGCGAGGTCGCCGTCCCTCGGCGGCTCCGGGCCGGCGACGCCGCGCGAGACGAAGACGCGCCCGTCGGCGGTGACCAGCGGGCGGCTCGCGTGCACCACGCCGTCGCAGAGCGCGACGGGCTCCGCGTGCGGCTCGATGCGGAAGAGGCTCGCGTTGAACGAGCGATCGCGGGCCGGGCTCGTGTCGGCGGTCGCGACGACGATCGGCGTTCGCGGCACGACGCGGGCGCGGACCGCCGCGTCGCTCAGGTGCCGGATCGTGGCGAGCGCGGGGCCGGTCTGGGCGCCTCCGACGGCGGCGATGTGGAGCGTCGTCCGGGCGTCCCCCGGCGAGGTCGCGAGGATCGCGACCCTGGCGGCCGCGGGACGCGGTGCGGGCGCCGCGAGCGCCGGGGGCACGAGGAGACGACCGACCCGCGAGATCGCGGGTGCCGGGGCCTGCCCGCCGGCGAGCACCGCCGCCCCCGCGACCGACAGCGCGGCGAGCAGCGCGCCCGGAAGCGCGATCCTGTTCAGAGAGCACCTTGTCAGGAGCAGGCGGGCGGAGGAGCGGAGGCGCACGGTAGAAGAGTAGACGATACGCTGGCGATCGCTCGTCCGCCGGCGATCCCTCGTTTCCCGTGCCGGCGAATCTCGCCGAGCCGGGGCAGCCGGCCGTGTCGCACCTGCGCCCGCACGGAGGCCAGCGGCTCGCCGGGGAGCTTGCTCAGAAGCGGCCGGACACGCCAAGCCCGGCCGCACCTGGACCGGCGACCGGGGTCAGCCGGACCCCGGCGGCGGGCGCAGGCAGGCCGGAGACCGGCCGGGGCTGATTGAACCCGAGCTCCCAGATGAGGCCTCCGGCGACGCCGGCAGCGCCGAGCCCGAGGAGCACGCCGCCAACGGTCGCGTGGGTGCGGCCCTGGTTGCCCTGATCGGCCATGTCCGGCTCACAGTTGATGCGCGACGGGCAGCTGTCCTCGGCGGCGCTGATGTCCGCGAAGCCGCTCGAGGTCAGGATCCCGCCGACCAGCAGCGTGACGACGCCGGCGCCCGTCGCGACCCACGGAGCATAGCCATAGGGGGGCAGCGGAGGGGGCGGCGGCTCCACGGGGAAGCTCGGGATCGCCGAGGCGGTGGGATCCGTCGGAGGCGGCACGGCTGCCGACGCGGACGCGCTGGCGGTCGGGGTCGGCGCCGGCCGGATGGCGTTCCTGAGATTCTGGATCTTGTCCCGGATCGTCTGGGTGTCACTCGCGTCCGGCGTGCGAGCGAGGTACGTCTCCAGCGCGGTGACCGCCTCGGCGCGGTCGCCCTTCTTCTCATACGCGTTGGCGATGTTGATGAGCACGGGGTGCGCCGTGCAGTCGAGCTGGTAAGCGTCCTTCCAGTACTGGATGGCGCGGTCGTAGTCGGCCCGCTCGTAGAACTGCGTGGCGGCCTTGTGCGCGCCCTTGGCGCCTTCCAGGTCCGCGGGCGTGGCGGTGCGGTAGCACTCGGGGTACTCGATGGCCGGATCTCCTGCTACGGCCAACCCCGCAGCGAGGAACATCCCCGCGCCGAGACCGACCAGCCAAGTCCGAAGCACACGCATCCGAGCCGCCCTCCACGAGAAGTGGGCGCAGCATACTGATCCGTCTCGCCGGCAGCGAGAAAAAGGAATCACGGCGGACTTCAGGGCAATGCGTTCGGCCCATCGACCGGCAGGACGGGCGGCCGAGCGAGGCGGCGGGCAGGAGCCCCGGAGCGCCCGTCGGCGCGACCACGCGGCGCGCGTGCGCGGTGTCGAGGACGCGCACGTCGCGCGCGCGGCGGCCCACCTGGCGCATCGAGGGGCGGTCACGGCGCTTGCCCGGTTGCCGGTTCTGCTAGTCTCGCCCTGTGATGCTCCCCGAAAAGAAGCAGATCCTCGTCGTCGATGACGAGGCGAACCTCCGGCGGGTCCTCAGCGCCCAGCTCGGCCGGGATGGCTACGAGGTCCACACCGCCGAAGACGGCGAGGAAGGGCTCGCGTTCCTGAAGGAGCACCACATCGATCTGGTCATCACCGATCTCCGGATGCCCAAGGTCGACGGCATGGACCTGCTCCGGGCCGCGCTCCGCGACGACCCCTCGCGCCCCGTCGTGCTCCTCACAGCGCACGGGACCGTCGACAACGCCGTCGAGGCGCTCAAGACGGGCGCGTTCGACTACATCACGAAGCCGTTCGATCAGAACGAGGTGCGCGTCGTCGTGAAGAAGGCCCTCCGCACCCGCGATCTCGCGAGCGCGGACGCCACGCGGGACGTCTCCGCGGCGCCGCTCCGCGGGGGCTCCGACCGCTTCGGCATCATCGGGGAGAGCCCGCCGATCCAGGAGCTCTACGCGATCCTCGAGCGGGTCGCCGACACGCCGACCACGGTGCTCATCAGCGGCGAGAGCGGCACCGGGAAGGAGCTCGTCGCGCGGGCGCTGCACGAGAACTCCAGCCGGCGCGACCGGCCGTTCATCAAGGTCAACTGCGCGGCCATCCCCAAGGATCTCATGGAGTCGGAGCTCTTCGGCTACGAGCGCGGCGCCTTCACGGGCGCGGTCGGCTCCAAGCCGGGGCGCTTCGAGCTCGCCTCCGGCGGGACGCTCTTCCTCGACGAGATCGGCGAGATCCCGAACGAGATGCAGGTGAAGCTCCTGCGCGTCCTGCAGGAGAGCGAGTTCGAGCGGGTAGGGGGCATCAAGACCATCCACGTCGACGTCCGGCTCGTCGCCGCCACGAACCGCGATCTCAAGCGGGAGATCGCTGTGGGAACGTTCCGCGAAGACCTCTTCTACCGGCTCAACGTCGTCCCGATCGCGCTCCCTGCGCTGCGCGACCGGCGGAGTGACATCCCCCACCTCTGCGCCCACTTCGTCGCGAAGTTCAACGCGCGCCTCAAGAAGAGCATCGAGGGGATCGAGCCCGACGCGCTCGAGCGCCTGTCGTCGCACGCGTGGCCGGGGAACATCCGCGAGCTCGAGAACGTCGTCGAGCGCGCGCTGCTCTTCGCCGACGGCGCGCGCATCCGCCTCGACGACCTGCCGGAGGAGATCCGCAGCGGCGCCACGCTGGCGCCCGGCGCCTCGCTGCCGCTCGCGGCCGCGGCCGCGGACACCTCCCTCGCGCCGTCGACGCCCGACGGCCTGAAGGAGCAGGTCAAGGCGGCGATGAGCAAGCTGGAGCGCGACCTCATCGAGCGCGCCCTCAAGCAGACGCACGGGAACGTCACCCACGCCGCGCGGCTCCTCAAGATCTCGCGCAAGGGGCTTCAGCTCAAGATGAAGGAGCTGAACCTCCGCGAACGCGACCCCGAGTGAGCTCGTGGGCCCCGGCGAGCAGCGCTCCGTCCGCACGCCGAGGGGGAAGGCCCTCGCGGCCGCCGTGTCGCTCGCCGTCCTCTCGGCCTCCCACGGGTGCGAGCGCGGCGGCGCCTCGCCTGGGGCGGACGCGGACCTCGACGCCGCGCCGCCCTGGGACGTGGGCCAGGCCGAGCCGGAGCCGCGCCCCGGCATGGCGTGGATCCCGAAGGGCGTGCTCATCGCGGGCACGCCGCCGGACCGGCTGCCGCGCATCGCCGACGAGGAGATGGCGGGCGCGCAGGTCGTGATGCACGGCTTCTACATCGACGTCTTCTCGTACCCCAACGAGGTCGGCGCGATCCCGACCACGAACATCACGCAGGACGAGGCGCGCGCTCTCTGCGAGGCGCAGGGCAAGCGCCTCTGCACGGAGCTCGAGGTCGAGCGGGCCTGCAAGGGGCCGGCGAACACCACGTACGAGTACGGCGACGCGTACAAGGCGTCGGTGTGCGCGACCGGGCAGAGCCGGGTGCTGACGCCGAACGGGGTGAACGCCGGGTGCGTGAGCGCGTTCGGGGTGCACGATCTCCATGGCGGTGTCTGGACGTGGACCTCGAGCCAGTGGCAGCGGGACAGCGGCAAGCCGGGGCTCGTGACGCTGCGCGGGGGCAACGGGCCTTCGGGCGATCTCGTGGGGCGCTGCGCCCACGGGCGCGGCGTCAAGCCGGACACGCGCCGCCCCGAGGTCGGCGTGCGCTGCTGCGCCGGGGAGGTGAACAGCTTCGAGGTGGTGCTCGAGGTGACGCGCGATCGCCCGCTCCGGCTGGAGCCGCTCGTCGACGCGCGCGCGGCGGCGCAGCTCGCGGCGCTCGCGCCGGAGGAGGTGCGCAATGCGTCCCGGGCCGGGTCGGCCGAGGGGGCGTTCAGCGTGGAGCGCATGTGGACCTGGCACCCCCGGGGCAACGAGGAGCTCGTGCTCGGCGGCGGCTG
>JAICEP010000410.1 GCA_025924095.1 Sorangium sp. | reverse complement strand
GCTGCAGCGCGCGCAGGAGGTGCTCGCGGCGCGCCCTGCGGAGGCGCTCGCGCTCGCCGACGCCCACCGCGGGCGCTTCCCGGGCGGCGCGCTCGCCCAGGAGCGCGAAGTGATCGCGGTCGGCGCCCTGAAGGCGCTCGGCCGCGGCGGCGAGGCGCTCGCTCGCGCGCACCGTTTCATCGCGGAGCACCCGAGCTCTGCCTACCGCCGCAGGCTCGAGATCCTCGTTCCGGAGCTGAGAGGCGAGCAGCGCTGACAGGAGGCAGCGGGCCGCCATGGCCGCAGCGAGGTCGGGGCGAAAGGCGGTGGATCTCTCGAGATCTCGATCCACGAGCGTTGCCGCCCCCGGACGTCGGTGGAGGCGACTGCTCTCCTGGCGGCGGAGGCAGCTTCATCCGAGGCACGATCGAGATCGTGAGCGTCGATGCACTGGAGCTCGTGGTCAGGATCGAGGGGACATGCACCTTCGAGATCGACGTCAGCGGCGTCCACACCGCGCCCCGCTGCCCGCGGCAGCGCCGCCCGCCGCTTTCGCGCGGCGCTGCGGCTCGTCCTTCTCGCTGCTGCTGCCTCGCGCGGCGCCACCGCCTCCGCCTCGCGCAGAGCCACCGTCGCACCCGGACGAGAAATCGATCAGGGGATCATAAAAACATACGATTGACGCCATTCATCGAGTGACGACGGGCTGCGCTCACAAGCCCGGGGAGATATGAATGCGACATCTCGTGGACACATCCATTTCCTTGTTCTTCGGGCTCATGATGCTCCAGACCTTCGCCGCCGGATGCACCGCCCGGGTGCAGGTCGGCGATGACAGCGGCAGCGGCGATCAAGAGGTCGGGTCCCATGGCGCCGCCGGAGGGGTCGAGTCGTCCGCCGGCAGCGGCGGCGCCGACGGCGGCGTCAGCTCCACCTCGGTGAGCAGCGTTGCGGTCGGCTCCGGCGGCTTCATCTCCACCTCGGGGAGCAGCGTTGCGGTCGGGGCCGGCGGGGGCGGCTCTGCGCCGACAGCCGGCGCGATCGCGTTCTTCAGAAGTGAGACCCCCGGCGAACAGCCGAACGACTCCGGGAGCAGTGCCTCCGTGGGCGGCGGGCCGGGCACCGATCCGTACGATCTCTTCTTCGCTATCGGCGTCCCGGTGAGCTCCTGCGCGGAGCTATCCAGTGGCCCCCGCTGCGGCGACTGGCAGCTGGGCATCAGCATTCCCCCTGCGCTGCAGGTGCCCGGCATCATCGATCTGAGCGCGCCGGAGCTGTGGTCGTACTACGTTGCGAGCAGCCCCGACAGCGGAGGCGGCTGCTGGTCGGGCGAGGGCGACTTCGTGTCCGGCACGCTCGAGATCGTGAGCATCGACGCCGCGGAGGTCGTGCTCCGGCTGAGCGGCACCGATACCCTCCATTTCAACGCCAACGGCGAACACACCGCAGCTCGATGCCGCTGAGCCGCGCGCGGAATGCGCGCCGGCCCGCGAGCGCGAGAGGAGCCTGAGCGGCCAGGGCCGAACGGCCATCGAGGCCTCGAACGCCCGGGCAAACGTCGGGCAGGCATGTCGCCGTCGCGAGGAGCTCGTGGATCCGGGCGACCTGCGCGTGGCCGACGACGGACCGAGCGCGACGGCTCTCCTGGCCTCTCGCGCACCGCGCTACGCGCCACCGCGCGGAGGGTGTATACCGGCGGAGCCGTCATGGATGAGCCCGCCCTCAATGCAGCCATGGACCGGTACGCGTGCGGCGACGCGCGCGCGTTCCCGGAGCTGCACCGCGCGCTCTCGGCGCGCCTCCTCGCGTATCTCACCCGCATGTGCGGCTCCGAGACGCTCGCGGGCGACCTGACGCAAGAGACGTTCCTGCGGATGCACCGCGCCCGATCGACCTTCGCCCGGGGCGGCGCCGTCGCGCCGTGGGCGTACGCCATCGCCCGGAACGCCTACCTCGACCACGCGCGCGCCCAGAAGCACCGCAATACCGAGCGCCTCCCGAGCGATCCGGGCGCGGAGCCGCCGGACGCGCACGGCGCCGACGGCGAGGCGGTCGCGATCGCCTCCGAGACGGCGCGGGCGGTCGAGCGCGTGCTCTTGTGCCTCCCGGCGTCGCAGCGCGAGGCGTTCATCCTGCTCCGGTACGAGGGGCTGAGCGTGCAGGACGCCGCGGCGGTCCTGGGGACGACCGCGACCGCGGTGAAGCTCCGCGCGTTCCGCGCCTACGAGGCGCTGCGCGCCGCGCTCGAGGAGCTCAAGCGGCGGCCCGAGGCGGAACGAGGCGCCGGCAGGAGCGTAGAGAACAGGAGCGTAGAGAAGGGCATGGAGAAGGGCGACAGGCCCGCGGCCGCGAGGCCGGAGCGGAGCGGCCGCCGTGGCAAGGGGCAGGCGGGCGTCCGGGGAGGTGCCGATGGCGAATGAGCACGACCTGCTGAGGGGGATCGAGGACATCCCCGATCCCGCGGCCCACCTCGCCGCGCGCCCGCCGCCCGCCCTGGCCGAGGGGCCGGCCGAGGGGCCGGCCGAGCCGTCGCTGACGCGCCCGGCGCGCGAGCGCCGCGCCCTGAGCGCGACCTTGGCCGGGCTCGCCTGGATCCTGCTCTTCAGCTGGGGCGAGGGCCTCCGCGACGACCTCGGGTCTCCCCGGGTGCTCGTCCCGCTCGCCGTCGTGGCGGTGCTGTCGGGCCTCGGCCTGCTGCTCGCGCTGAGGCCGCGCGCCCGGGGGCTGCCGGCGAGCGTGAGGGCGATCCAGGCGCTCGCCGTCGCGGTGCCGGTCGGGTTCCTGGCCGCGGCCGTCGTGAGGTCGGGCGTGGCCGACCCGCCGGTGCCTCTGGAGCTGCACCTCCGGTGCGTCGCGAGCGCCCTCTGCACGGCGCTCGTGCCGTTCGCGCTGGCGGCGCTCGTGCTGCGCCGCTCGTTCCTCTCGGCGCCGGCGTGGCGCGGCGCCGCGATCGGGTCCCTGTGCGGCCTCGGGGTGGTGGTTGGCCTCGAGGCCCACTGCGCGCCCGACGATCTCCGCCCCGTCGCCGCCCCCCCCGGCCCCCCGATCGGGGCCGGCGCGCTCCTCGGCGCCGCCGCCGGGGCGCTGCGCGGGCGCGCCTGAAGCGCCGCGCCGCATCGTACGCCCTCCCCGGAAAGCGCCGCGCGGGGCGCGCCGGCCAAGCACGCCTCGCCCCGCATCGCGACGGGGAGCGCCGTGGCGCTTGCCCCGCGGCGCGGTCCGGGGATAACCCAGGTCCAGGTGAACGTGGATCGAACGATGCAGCGCACCCTCCTCTGCCTGGTGGCCGGACTGTGGCTCGGATGCGGCCGATCCGGCGCCGGGACCGCGAACAACGGCGCGACGACGGGCACCTCCGGGAGCGGCGGTGACAGCATGAGCCAAGGCAACGGCACGACCAGCACCGGCACCGGCAGCAACGGCAACAGCGCGAGCAGCACCGGCGGCGGTGGTGGTGGTGGCGGCGCGCAGCCCACCGGCGCGCCCCTGGTGTACGTCGGGGGCCACGAGGGCATCTTCGTCTTTCGCCTGGACGACGCCGACGGCGCGCTCTCGGCCGTGCAGGGCCCGCTCGACGCCGAGATGAACCCGACCTTCCTCGCCGTCGATCCCGCACGCCAGCGCCTCTTCGCGGTGAACGAGCTGAGCGAGGTGGACGGGGAGATGTCGGGGGCGGTCAGCGCGTTCCGGATCCACCCGCAGGACGGGACGCTCGAGCTCATCAACCGGATCTCGTCGAAGGGCCGGGGCCCTGCCCACCTGTCCACGGATCGGTCCGGGCGCTTCGTCCTTGTCGCCAACTACGGCGGCGGGACGGCGGCGGTGCTCCCTGTCGGCCAGGAGGGCGCGCTCGGCCAGGCGGCCTCCGAGGTGTCCTTCGGGCGCCGGACGAGGTCGCACCACGCCGTGACCGATCCGGCCAACAGGTTCGCCTTCGTCACGAACCTCGGGAGCAACGCGATAGCCCAGCTCACCTTCGACGCGGAGACGGGCCGGATGGAGCCGAACGACCCGCCGGCGCTCTCGTTCTCCGCGGGCACGGCGCCCCGGCACCTCGAATTCCACCCGAACGGCCGGTTCGCCTACGTGATCAACGAGTCCGCCGACTCGATTACCACCTTGAGCTACGATCCGTCGCGCGGGACGCTGTCCGCCCTCGACACCGTCTCGACGCTCCCCGACGGCGTGAGCGGCGAGGAGAACGCGTGCGCCGAGATCCAGGTGTCCCCGTCGGGCAAGTTCGTTTACGGGTCGAACCGGGGGCACGACAGCATCGCTATCTTCGCGGTTGATCCCGAGCGGGGCACGCTCACGCCCGCCGGCCACGCGCCGACGCGGGGCAAGACGCCGCGCCATTTCCAGATCGCGAAGACAGGCAAGCTGCTGCTCGTCGCGAACCAGGATTCGGGGAACATCGTCGCGTTTCACGTGGACGACACGACGGGCGCCCTCGAGCCGACCGGCCGGGTCACGGAGGTCCCCGAGCCCACCTATGTCGGGATCGTGACCGAGCCGGGCCGGTGAGCGGGGCGCCCTCCCCCGGGCACGCTCCCGAGCCCTCCGGGGGCTTCGCTACATCGCCGCGACGCGCCTCTGCTTCTCTTCCAGAGAGAGGTCCTCGATCCGGTGCGCGAGGCCCCAGCGATGGCCGTACGGATCGCGGAGCCAGGCCATCCTGTCTCCGAACGGCTGATCCTGCGGCGGGCGCTCGATCGTCGCGCCCGCCGCGGCGGCCTGCGCGGCGAGCGCGTCCACGTCCTCCACGTAAACGACGATGCTCGCGCTGGTGCCCTTCAGCGTCTCGGGGCTGACGGCGCCGAGCTCGGGATACTCATCCGACAGGAAGAACCGGGCTCGACCGATCGACAGCTCGGCGTGGCCGATCCGCCCATCGGGCATCGTGACGCGCCAGTCCTCGCGCGCGCCGAAAGCGCGCTTGTAGAAATCGATCGCCTCCACGGCGTTGCGCGCGCTCAGGTAGGGAAAGCACGTCTGACCTTCGGGGATGGGGGGTACCTGGCTCTTCGTCATCGTCGCGCTCCTTGGTGCTCGAATCGCATCGCGGCCGCTCCAGGGGGAACGACGGATGTCGCCTTCCTGCCTAGAGGATCGCGCCGCCGACGTATTGGAAGAAATTTACCTACGGAGCGCTCGCGTCGAGCAGCAGCCAGGCTACCCTGGGCCGGCCACCGCGCGAAATGGTCAACTTGCGCAACGATGCGCGGACGGGCTGGTTGTAGAGACCCGCGAACGTCGCGGGATCGACGGTTGGATCGATGCGACCCGCGAGCACGGTGCCATCGTCGAGACGAAGCTCGAACCGGGCTCGCTCCTGCATCAGCCCCTGGAGCACGCCCACCTTGGCATCCGAAGCCTCCTCGACCAGGGTCGAGCTCGCGCGCTCCCGCGCCGCTCTGATGTGCTCCGCTGTCTCGAAGCGCAGGGAGGCGCGCCCGGTCTCGACCTTGAGCGTCGCCCCCGCGTCGTCGATGACTTCGAGGAAATCCTTGAGCTTCTTGAGTACCCGCGGGGATCTCTCGGCCAGCTCGTGGGCGAAAGCGTCGTCGGACTCGCCGGCGGCTTTCAGGAGACGGGTCGAGACGTCGAGGGCGTCCTTCAGGCGGGATGGGCCGGCAGGCGGCTCCTGGTCGGGCACCTCGGCGAGCTGGAAGCCGAAAGAGCCCACATCGACGTCGGTGATCAGGAGGCGGGGCACGTCGGCGGGGAGCCGGCCACGCTCCCCCACGCCACGGGGCGACAGGTCTGCCGCCACGGTCGTGACGAGCTCCTGGAAGACCCGGACGCTCTGACCGCCGAAGGCTGCATCGATGCCGATGCTCGCTTTTACCGGGGTGCCGTCGAACAGGACGGCCGCCTCCGCCAGCGTAGCGGCGAGGCGCTCGGCGGCGGTGACTTCGCCCTCCCACTCCTCGATGCGGTCCTGGAGGTTGACCCGCTCGATGGCGGACCCGGACTTCTCCAGCAGCTGCCGGATCGCGCCCAGGTTGGCCCGGGCGTACGCGGCAGCGCGCGTGTACCTCACGGCGTTCCTCCCCTCCGAGCGGCCAGGGCAGCGCGCGCGCTCGCGTCATCGTCGGAGCTGTCGAGGTGAACCTGGACCATACCCTTCCATCGCTCGGTGATGCGCTGGTGACCAAAGAGACCGTACCAGTAGGCCGTGGTGGGAACGATTTGCCATCGGTCGTCGCTGCACAGGGGAACGAAGTAAGCATCCACCTTGAAGGACGCCTTCGTCTGCCTGGATCTCGACAGCTCGGGATGGGCAGCGGCGAACGCTGCGTCCTCCATGGGGGCGAGCCTGTGGAATGTCACGACGTCCACGTCGTTCGGCTCGGTGCCGCGATCTTCTACGAAGCTACCGTCGAGCCACTGGGTGCCGGAGGTCATGCCTGCCGCGCGGAGTGCGGCACGGAATGCGAGAAAACCCGCGAGGATCTCGATGCGGCGGGGGGAGGTGGAGAACCGGCCGATCACCTCGTCGATCGTGGCGTCGAACGGTGAGCGCCCGCTCGGATGGGTGGGATCATCGAGGAACGGGGGCAGGATGCCGTGGCGAGTGTAGGGCGGGATCATGTTCTGAAGGGCCACGCGCTCTCGAGCTTCGACCTCGGCGCTCTCGGTCGATAGGTACGCCAGCGCCGCTGGACCGTCCAGCTCAACCGGCGCGCACCGACGCCAGTGGTCGCGCTCGAGTGCCTTCCCGGGCAATCCTGGCCGCGCCTGCCGTCCGTGTCCGTCCGCTCGGCGCTCGTCACCGCCCTGGAGGCCGATTTCGTCCCACAGCCCCCGACGGATCGATGTCGCGCCCCTCTCCGATCCGCGTGAGCGCGAACCGCTCCCCGAGCGCCGATATCCAGTGCATCCAGTGCTCCCGTCGAACCGCGCCGAGGTTGGGATCCCCGCCGCTCAGGAGCACCTCGCGTCCGCTGCCGTCGCACGCCATCGCGCGCAGCCGTAATCCCTCCGTGACCAGCCTGATCGGTGTCTCCGTGCTGAAGACGCGCTACCTGCGCGCCTTGGATGCCGGTGAGCCCGCCTTCTCGGTCGGCGCCGGTCGCGTCCCCGTCATCTCACCCATGACTCTCCGCTGCCCTCATCGCCCAGTGCTCCTTGACGCAAGCGTCATCCACACGTATGCCCCCTCACAACAATTGCGTGAGCTGCGCAAAGACCTCATGCTGCAACGAGTACGACGCGTGCGCCGGTGATGCTCGCTGTGTTTGCCTTGTCGACTGCCTGGCCGGCGACAACCCGGTCTCTATCTGCACCCTGCCCGAGAACTGCGGCCCCACCGCTCGGGTCTTCACGGAGGCAGCCTCGTGCCTGGACGACGCCTGTCAGGCGCAGTGCCCGAGCCCGGGCGCTCTCGGCGCCGACTCGACAGACCGCGCACCGCCCAGCGGCGCGAAAGACGTCGGCGTCGGGGCCCCTCCGTTC
>JAICEP010000409.1 GCA_025924095.1 Sorangium sp. | reverse complement strand
CGCCTTCGAGCGCGCGAACCAGGGCGCGGTGCTCATGCTCGTGTCCGGCTACGCAGGCGTCGGCAAATCCGCGCTCATCCACGAGGTGTACCGCCCGCTCACGGCGCGCCGGGGGAGCTTCATCGCCGGCAAGTTCGACCAGTACCACAGCGACGCTCCCCACGCGGCGCTGGCGCAGGCCCTCCACGCGCTGGTCGAGCAGATCCTCACGGAGAGCGAGGAGCGCCTCGCGGCCTTCCGCGCGCGGACGCACGAGGCGCTCGGCGAGCGGGCGCGGGTCCTCATCGACGTATGTCCGAGCCTCGAGCTCGTGCTCGGGCGCCAGCCCGACGTGGCGGCGCTGCCCCCCACCGAGGCGAGGCAGCGGTTCAGCCAGGCGGTGCGCGACTTCTTCGCGGCGGTCGCCACGCCGGACCACCCGCTCTGCGTCTTCTTCGACGACCTCCAGTGGGCCAACCTCGACGCGCTGAAGCTGCTCGAAGAGCTGCTCTCGACGGCGCAGGATCTGCCGCTCTTCGTGCTCGGCTCCTACCGGGACAACGAGGTCACGGACGCGCACCCCGTCGCGTTGACGGTCCGGGCGATCGAGGCGCAGGGGACGCGCGTGGAGCGGCTCTCGCTCGCGCCCCTGGGCCCGGGGGACGTCACGGCGATGGTCGCCGACGCGCTCGACGCCGTACCGGGGGACGCGGCCCCGCTCGCCGATCTGCTGCTCTCGCGCACCGCGGGCAACCCGTTCTTCGTGCGCGCGTTCCTGACCTCCCTGTACGCCGACGGGCTGATCGAGCACGGCGCCGACGGGTTCCGGTGGGATCTCGATCGCATCCGCCAGCGCGGGATCACGGACAACGTGGTCGAGCTGATGGTGGGCCGGGTGCGCCAGCTCCCGCCGGCGACGCAGGAGCTGCTCAAGGTGGCAGGCTGCCTCGGCGGCGTGTTCGATCTCGGCACGCTCGCGATCGTGGCCGAGCGCTCGGTGGAGGAGGTCGGCCGCGACCTGTGGAGCGCGGCGGCCGAGGGGCTCCTGATCCCGATCGATCCGGTGAGCTCCGCGGTGGAGATGGCGGCCGGAGGGCCAGGCCTGCGCTGCCGGTTCGCGCACGACCGCATCCAGCAGGCCGTGATCTCCATGCTGGACGCCAACGTGGGGCCGCGCCTCTACCGCGACGTCGGCCGGCGTCTGCTGCGCAGCGCGAGCGCGGAGGAGCAGGCTCGCCGCCTGTTCGACGTGGTGGGGTTGCTCAACCAGGGGCGGGCGGCGATCGAGGAGCCCGGGGAGCTCGCCGAGCTCGAGCGGCTCAACCTGCAGGCGGCGCGCAGGGCGCTCGAGGCGGGCGCGGGGCAGCAGGCGCTGGCTTACGGTCGGTCGGGCATCGCCCTCCTCGGCGAGCGCGACTGGAGCGACGCCTACGAGCTCGCGCGCGACCTCCACGTGGTCGCGGCGGAGGCGGCCTTCGCGCACGGCGACTTCGAGGCGATGCAGGGGCTGTGCGACGCCGTCCGGCCGAGGATGCGCGGCGTGCTCGACGAGGTCGAGCTCCTCCGGATCGAGGGGCAGGCCCACTACTCGCAGCACCGGCTCGCCGACGCGATCCGGACGTACATCGAGGCGCTGCGGCGGCTCGACGTCGAGGTGCCGGAGAGCCCCGCGCCGGAGGACGTCGACCGGGAGCTCCGCGAGACCGCGGCGGCGCTGGGAGACCGGCCGCTCGAGGAGCTCGTGGATCTGCCGGAGTGCGGCGACCCGATCGAGCGCGCGCGGATGGTGATCCTGAACCAGGTGATCAACATCGCCGGGATCACCGGGATGAGCCTGCTCCCCGTCGCGATTGGCCGCCTGGTGCGGATGTCGCTGCGCTCGGGGCTCGTGCCCCAGTCCTCCCTCGGGTACGTCCTCTACGCGCTCCTCCTCCTCCGCGGGGACGAGGTGGAGACGGCTCACCGCGTCGCGCGCCTCGCGCTGCGCCTCGCCGACCGGTTGGGGAACAAGGAGTGTCGCGCGCAGACCTATCTCTACGGCGGCTTTCACGCGATCCACGTGAAGGTGCCGCTCCGGGAGCTCTCCCCGACGTTCCTGGACGCCTACCGTTCCGCGCTGGAGGCAGGCACCCCGTTCCACGCCGCCGGAGCCGCCGAGACGTTCTGCGTGGTCCGGTTCCTCGCCGGGGACGACCTCGCGATGCTCGCCTCCGACATGGAGCAGTACGCGCACGTCATCGAGAAGCTCCGGCAGACGATGGTCCTCGGCTGGCACCAGATCTACCTGCAGACGGTGCTCAACCTGCGCGGCAAGACCGCCGATCAGGTCGTGCTCGCCGGCCCTGTGTACGTCGAGGCCGAGCGGCTCCCCGCGCAGCGGGCGGCCGGCGACGTCGGCGCGCTGTTCAACCACCACTTCTGCAAGACGCTCCTCTGCTACCTGTTCGGCGAGCACGAGCAGGCGGCCTCGCTCGCGGAGGCCACCGCCCCTTACCTCGTCGCCGCGGAGACGTCCGCGTTGGCCGCCCCGTGGATGCTGCTCGAGTCGCTCGCCCACCTCGCGGTCCACGACCACGCCGACGAGCCCGCGCGCGAGCGCATCGGCGCGCTCGTGGAGCGGAACATCGCCAAGCTCGAGACGTGGCGCGAGCACTGCCCGGCCACCTACGAGCACAAGCTGCTCCTCATCCGCGCCGAGCGCGCGCGCGTGCTCGGCCAGGACGACGCGGCCCGCGACGCCTTCGAGCGCGGCGCGGAGCTCGCGGTGAAGAGCGGCTACCAGCACGAGGCGGCCATCGCCCACGAGCTCGCCGGGCGCTTCTACCTCGCGCGGGGCGACCAGAAGCTCGCGCGGCAGCACCTGCGCGACGCGCACGAGGGCTACCTGCGCTGGGGCGCGGTCGCCAAGGCGAAGGCGCTGGAGAAGCAGCACCCGGGGCTCGTGCCGCACGTCGCCTCCGGCATCCTCGCGGCCTCGAAGTTCTCGGAGACGGCCGGCCGCGAGCTCGATTTCAGCGTCCTCGACCTGATCAGCGTCCTCAACGCCTCGCAGGACCTCTCGCGCGAGATCGAGCTCGACCGCCTCCTCGCCCGGCTGATGCAGATCCTCCTGGAGACGAGCGGCGCCGAGGTCGGGTACCTGCTCCTCGAGCAAGGCGGCCAGTGGGTGGTGGAGGGCGAGAAGTCCGTCGATGAGGACGCCAAGGTCCTCCGGTCGATCCCGATAGCCGATCTCGCGCCCCGGGGGCGCCGGGGTCTGCCCACCTCGATCGTCTATTACGTCGCGCGCACGCAGGAGAGCGTCGTGCTCGACGACGCCGCCGCGAACCCCCGCTTCGGGCGCGACCCCCACATCGCCGAGCACGCGGTCGGCTCGGTGCTCTGCTTCCCGCTCGGCCGCCCGGGAGGCCGGCGCGGCATCGTCTACCTCGAGAACAGCCTGGTCAAAGGCGCCTTCACCCCGGCCCGCATGCGCATCCTGCAGATGCTCTCGACGCAGGCTGTCATCTCGCTCGAGAACGCCGCGCTCTACAACACCCTGGAGCAGCGGGTCCAGGCGCGCACAAGAGAGCTGCAGGTGAAGAACGAGGAGCTCGCGGCCACCCTGAAGCGCCTGCGCGAGGCCCAGGACCGCATGATCGTGCAAGACCGGCTCGCCTCGCTCGGCTCGCTCACGGCCGGCATCGCCCACGAGCTCCGGAATCCGCTCAACTTCGTCAACAACTTCGCCGAGCTCTCGGCCCGCCTCATCGACGACATCGGCGGTGACATATCGACCCTCGCCCGGGGGCTCGACGACGGCCGCGAAGAGTACCTCACCGAGGCGCTCGGCGACCTGACGAGCAGCGTGAAGAAGATCGGCGAGCACGGCCAGCGCATGGAGGGCATCATCCGCTCGATGCTCGACCACTCGCGGGGTGAGCGCGGAGAGCGCCAGGAGGTCGACTTCAACACGCTCGTGACGACCTACGTCAACATCGGTTATCACGGCGCCCGCGCGCGCGCCTCGTCGGCCGAGATCGCGATCGAGCTCGACCTCTCCCCTTCCATCGGCCAGGTGAGCCTCGTCCCCCAGGAGATCAGCCGCGTGGTCATCAACCTCGTCGACAACGCCTGCTACGCCGTGCGGCGGAGAGACCCGGCGCGCGGACAGGGGTCCTCCCCCCGTATCCGGGTCACGACACGCGATCTCGGCGATCGCGTCGAGCTGCGTGTCCATGACAACGGCGTCGGCATCCCGGCGGGGATCCGGGACAGGATCATGAACCCCTTCTTCACGACGAAGCCGCCGGGCGAGGGCACGGGGCTCGGGCTCTCGATCTGTCATAACATCGTCGTCGAGGGCACCGGGGGCACCCTGACCTTCGAGACGGAAGAAGGGGAGTTCACCGAGTTCATCGTGACGCTCCCGAAGCGCGTGCCCGGCCCGGAGCTCGGCGCTGTGTAGGCGCCCTGACCGGACCACCGCGCGGACGCTACAGCGATCCTCCCGCGCCGCGCGCAATGGAGCGGAATGGAGCGCAATGGACGATGAGGGCTGTAGGGCAGCGCGCGCGCTGATCCATTGACGCCCGTATGCCACGGCTGTAACATGCGGCCCGCCATGGCAGAACCCATCATCGCCGAGAAGTACATGCTGATACGGCATATCGGCGGCGGCGGCATGGGGCAGATCTGGGAGACGGAGGACTTGCGCCTCCAGCGGCGCGTCGCGCTCAAGCTGATGAGCGCCGAACACGTGCAGTCGCCGGAGTCGCGCGCCCGCTTCGAGCGCGAGGCCACGGCGATTGCGCAGCTCCGCAATCAGCACGTCGTGCACATCTACGATTACGGGATCGACCGCGGGAT
Organism: Sorangium sp.; assembly: GCA_025924095.1. Taxonomy (GTDB): domain Bacteria; phylum Myxococcota_A; class Polyangia; order Polyangiales; family Polyangiaceae; genus Sorangium. Next base: position 2,614 of record JAICEP010000409.1, on the reverse strand, counting down.
CGACGAGGAGCGGCCGTACATCGCGATGGAGCTGCTCGAGGGCGAGGATCTCCAGCGCCGCCTCGATCACGTGAGGCGGCTGCCGCTCCGGGCGGTCGCGTCGATCGTGACGCAGGCGGCGCGGGGCCTCGCGGCCGCGCACGCGGCGGGCATCGTGCACCGCGACCTGAAGCCCGGGAACGTCTTCCTCGCCCGGACCGAGGCCGATGAGGTCGTGAAGCTCCTCGACTTCGGCGTGGTCACCATGCTGTCGAGGACCGACGATCTGCGCCTCACCGGCGGCGGCGGCCTCATCGGCACGCCGACGTACATGAGCCCGGAGCAGATGCGCGGCTCCGTCGTGGACCACCGGAGCGATCTCTGGTCGCTGGGCGTCCTCGCCTACTGCGCGCTCACCGGCGAGCTGCCGTTCGCGGCGCAGACGCTCGCCGCCCTGGTCATGGGCATCTGCACGGAGCCCTTCCCTCCCCCGTCGAGCCTCGTCCCCGAGCTGTCGCCAGAGCTCGACCGGTTCTTCGAGCGCGCGCTGGCCAAGGACCCGACCCAGCGCTTCCGGTCGGCGCGCGAGATGGCGGCCGCGTTCGCCGCGCTGGCCGCCGGCAACGAGCGGCGCCCGGCCAAGATCCTGATCGCCGACGACGAGCCTGACGTCTCCACCCTCATCAAGCAGTGCTTTCGTCGCCAGATCCGCGAGGGCATCTACAACTTCGTCTTCGCCGAGGACGGCGAGGGCGCCCTCGCCGCGCTCCGCAGCCACGCCGACATCGACGTCATCCTCACCGACATCAACATGCCCCGCATGGATGGTCTCACGCTGCTCGCCCACATCGGCGATGTGGCCCCGCACGCGCGGGCGGTGGTCGTGTCCGCCTATGGCGACATGCAGAACATCCGCACCGCCATGAACCGGGGCGCGTTCGATTTCCTTGTGAAGCCCATCGCGCTCAACGATCTCGAGCTCACGATCGAGAAGACGCTGAAGCAGGTGCGCGAGCTGCGCGACAACAGCCGATCGAACCGGGAGAACGACCTCCTGCGCACGTTCGCGAGCCCGCTCGCCGTCGAGCGGCTCCGCAGCCCCGACGGCTTCGGGGCGTGCGAGGTCGCCGAGGGCACCGTCGCCTTCCTCGATCTGGCCGGCTTCCACGACGCGGTCCGGGGCAAGCGCGCGGAGGAGACGGTGCGGATGCTGAACGCGAACCTCGATGTCATCGCGCTCGAGCTCTCGATGCGGGGTGGGATGGTCGACAGGTTCCTGGGCGACTGCGTCATGGCCCTCTTCCGCGGCCCCGATCACGTCGCGCGCGCGCTCGACGCCTGCCTTGTCGTGCGCGCGCAGCTCGAGACGCTGGCGCGCCGCGCCGGGGAGACGTCGGCCTTCGTCCCCGGCATCTCCATCGGCGTGGCGACAGGCGAGCTCATCATCGCCGAGGTCGGCTCGAGGTCGTGCCGCCGGCTCGACTGCACGGTGCTCGGCGAGGTCGTGAGCGTCGCCGCCCAGCTACAGGCCGCGGCCGAGCGGAATCAGATCCTCGTGAGCGGAGACGTTCACACGAAGGCCGCCGGCTTTCAGTGCGCGCCGCGCGGGCAGCGCGCCTTCGTGGGCGCCACGGGGCCCGTGGAGGTCTTCGAGCTCCTCGGCCGCGCGACCGCGGCGCAGGGGGCCGCCGCGGGCGCTCAGGGCGACATCCCCACGCTCGAGATCCGCTCCAGCCGAGCGACGTCGGCCTCCTGAGCGCTGGGCCCGAGGACCCGCTTCACCACCGGCTCGTGCAGCGCGAGCAGCCGCGACGGCGCGACGCCCAGGGCCACGGTCAGCGCCAGGATCGACAGCAAGACGGCCCGCTCGCGGAACAGGAGCGCGGAGATCGCCGCGCCGCTCGCCCGGCCGCGCGGGATCGGGCCCAGGAAGGTGCGCTGGAACGCGCGGAACATCGTGATCCCGTTGAGCGCCGTCGCCCCGAGCATCAGCACCGCGAGCACCGGGTGCACGTGCAGGATCCCGTGCAGGAGGAGATCCTCGCCGATGAACGTCAGCGCCCCCGGGAACCCGATCGTCGCGCACGCGAGCAGCAAGAAGAAGGCGGCCATGCGCGGCGTCTTCGCCACGAGGCCGCCGAGCTCCGCCATGTCCGCCGTGCCCGTGCGCGCCTCGATCGCCCAGACGACCATCGTCACCCCGGTGACGGCGATCGACAGCGCGAAGCTCTGGAGCAACGCGCCGCTCAGGCTCTGCGGGTTCATCGACGCGATCCCGAGGAGCACGAGCCCCTTCTGGCTCGCCACGAGGTAGCCGATCATCCGGCGGAGATCCGTCTGCGTGAGCGCCAGGATCGCGCCGTGCAGGGCGCTGAAGAGCCCCAGCGCGGCGAGGATCGGCATGTCCTCGGCGCAGCTCTCCGGCAGGAGCGGCGCCACCACGCGCACGAGGACGCACAGGCCGACCTGCATCTCGGCGAGCAGGACGGTCACGCCGAGCGGCCCCCGCTCGAGCAGCACGGGCAGCCAGCCGTGGAACGGCACGGCGGCCATGCGCATCAGCACCGAGATGCCGACGAGCGCGAACAGCGGCGACTGCCATGCCTCGGGGATGCCGGCGCGGGCGACCTCCTGG
>JAICEP010000408.1 GCA_025924095.1 Sorangium sp. | reverse complement strand
CAGAAGCCGGTGCGGCTGCTGGAACGCATCGTCCGCGCGTCGTCCGCGCCCGGCGCGACCGTCGCGGATCTCATGTGCGGCAGCGGCACCACGCTCGTCGCCGCGGCGCGGCTCGGCCGTCGCTTCGTGGGCGGCGACAGGAGCCCGCTCGCCTTCGCGACGGCGCGCGAGCGGCTCGACCGGGAGGGGGTCGCGTATGCGGTGCACGAGGTCCCGGCGGCGCCGGGCGACGGCGGCGCCGTGCCCTAGCGGCCGAATGGCGTGCGGCGACCCGAACCGCGCGCCGCCGCGGCGTCATCCCCCTTGAAAAGCCGTCCCGGGAGGCGCAGACGCCGGTTTCAACGCTTGAAAGGGCCCGCTCGGTCACCGAGTGGCGCATTGCAACGCTTGAGGTGGCTCACTCTGGCGCCCAGACGTCCACTTCAACGCTTGAGATGGCTCACTCTGGCGCCGAGTCATCGATCTCAACGCGTGAGAGGGGCCCCTTGGCGTCCGAGAAGGCCGTTTCAACGCTTGCATCAAGCGTTGCAACGATCGGCGCCTTCTCCTCGACGCGCGCAACGTGGCGCTGAACCCGCGACCCCCATCCCGCCGGAGTCGTCGCGGCGACCCCTCGAGCGCCGCGCGGACCGGATCTCCACCGGGCGCGGTCCCTTGTCAGACGAGATCGTCGATCGGCCCCGCGCCCACGCGGACGACCTGCACATCGCCCTGGCTCAGGTCGACCACGGTCGTCGGCACCAGCCCGCCGGTCCCCGCGTCGAGGACGAGCGCGAGCCCCGGGAACCGGTCGTCGATCTCGCCGGGATCGATGATCGGATCCTCGCCCGGGGGCGCGGCGGTGGTGCTGATGAGCGGCCGCCCGAGCGCGCGGACGAGCGCGAGCGCGACAGGGTGGTTCGGCACCCGGATGCCGACCGTCTTCTGCTTGAGGTGCACGTACTTCGGCACCTCGCGCGTGGCGGGGAGGATGAACGTGTACGGCCCGGGCAGGAAGCGCTTGAGGATGCGGTACGCCTGGTTCTCGACGATCGCGTAGCGCGCGATGTCGCTCAGATCGGGGCAGATGAACGCCAGGTTCTTGTTCTGGCGCATCCCCTTGATCTGGTAAACGCGCTCGATCGCCTGCTTGTTCATCAGGTCGCACCCGAACCCGTAGACGGTGTCGGTCGGGTAACCGATGACCTCCCCCTTCTGGATGAGGTCGATCGCTCGCGCGATCTTGCGCGGTTCCGGATGATCGGCGTTGATGGGCTGAAGCACGGGACCGACACCATGGGGCCGCCGGACCGGCTCGGCCAGTGCTGGCCGCGCGAGGAGCGGCCGGCGCTGGATAGCCGAGGAGCGGGAGCTGGGGTGAAAAGGGGCGGGGGCGAGACCCCGAGAGACGAGCTGGTTGCGCGCTGGGCCGCTGTGGGCAAGGCGCGCGCGCGAGGAGGCCGTCAGGGGCCCTGACAGGGCCGCCGACGTGCGGCGCTACTCCTTGAGCGCCTCGCTGCCGCCGATGATCTCCATGAGCTCCTTGGTGATCGCCGCCTGCCGCGCCTTGTTGTACTCGAGCGTCAGGCTGTCGATCATCTCCTTGGCGTTCTTGTTCGCGGCATCCATCGCCGTGAGCTTGGCGCCGAGCTCGCTGGCCATCGACTCGTAGAGCGCGCGCAGGATCGAGATGTCCAGGTACATCGGGACGAGCCGCTCCAGGAGCGCGCCCTTGTCCGGCTCGTAGAGGAACTCCGACGTCGCGCCGGAGGGCGAGGCGTGGCCGCCCTCGCCTCCCTGCTCCTGCTTCTGTTCCTGCGCCGGCCCGCCGGCGGGCAGGAGCCGTTCGACGACGACGGTCTGCGTGATGGCGCTCTTGAACTCGTTGTAGACGAGGTAGATCGCGTCGATCTCGTTCTTGTTGAACGGGGCGAGGAGCTTCGCGCCGACGGCCTGGGCCGTCTCCAGGCTGAGCTTGTCCCAGACGCCGGGCAGGTACTCGAGAATGGGCGCGCTGCGGCGGTTGAAGTAGTCCCGCCCCTTGCGGCCGATGATCGCGAGCTGGACCTCCTGACCGGCCTCGGTCCGGCTCTTCCACTCGCGCTCGGCGCGCTTGTTGATGTTCGTGTTGAAGGCGCCGCAGAGGCCGCGGTCGCTCGTGAGCACGAGGAGCAGCACGCGCCGCTCCGGGCGGGCCACGAGCAGCGGATGCGGCGCCCCGTCGCTCCCCGTGAGCGCGCTCGCCTCGCCCTCCGCCCCGGTCCCCGCCGCCGCATCCGCCGCGACAGCCGCCGCGGCAGCCGTGACGGCGTCGCGCGTGATCTCCCAGAGCACCTCCTGCACCTTCACGGCGTAGGGCCGGAGCTCGGTGATGCGCAGCTGCGCCTTGTTGAGCTTGGCGCCCGCGACCATCTTCATGGCGCGGGTGATCTTCTGCGTCGACTTGACGCTCGAGATCCGCTTGCGAATGGACTTGAGGCTGGGCACGGTTGCCTACTTTTCCTGGGCCTTCGAGGCGCTCTTCCCGCTCTTCGACTTCGCCTTGGGCGCCGGCGGCTCGTCCTCGTCGCTCGCCTCGTCCGCGGCCTCGGCGGCGCCAGAGGCCTTCGCGCCGCTCGCGTCCATCACGAACCGCTTCTTGTAGGCCTCGATGGCCTTCGTCATCCGGGACTTGAGGTCGTCGTCGAGGGCCTTCTTCTCCCGGATGTCCGTGAAGATCTGGGCGTGCTTGCTCTCCACGAACTTGTAGAGCTCGTCCTCGAAGCGCGAGAGCGAGCTCACCGGCAGGTCGTCGAGCAGGCCCTGCGTGCCGGCGTAGATGATGAGGATCTGCTTCTCGACGGCGAGCGGCACGTACTGACCCTGCTTCAGGATCTCGGTGAGGCGCGCGCCGCGCTCGAGCTGCGCGCGCGTCTTCGCGTCGAGATCCGAGGCGAACTGGGAGAACGCCGCCATGGCGCGGTACTGCGCGAGGTCGAGGCGGAGCGTCCCGGCGATCGACTTCATCGCCTTGATCTGCGCGTTGCCGCCGACCCGGCTGACCGAGATGCCGACGTTGATGGCCGGGCGGACGCCGGAGTAGAAGAGGTCGGCCTCGAGGAAGATCTGCCCGTCCGTGATGCTGATGACGTTGGTCGGGATGTACGCCGACACGTCGCCGGCCTGCGTCTCGATGATCGGCAGCGCCGTGAGCGAGCCGCCCGACTTCGGATCGCGGACGATCTCGTAGTCGCTCGCCTTCGCCTTGTCCGAGAGCTGCTGCTCGAGCTTCTTGATCTCGTCCTTCTTCTCTTCCTTGCGCGAGAGCTCGAGCTTCTCGAAGACGGCCGCGTCGACCGTCTTCCAGAGCGAGTCCTTCGCCAGGTGCATCCCGTGCGCGCCGACGTGCGCCTTGCCGTCGACGCCGCGGTACGCCGCGTCGCCGCCCTCGATCTTCGTGCCCTTCGCCACGACGTAGAAGACGTCGGCCATCTTCGCCGCGCGCTCGAGGAGCCGGGAGTGGAGGTAGAAGACGTCGCCCGGGTACGCCTCGCGGCCCGGCGGGCGGCGGAGCAGCAGCGAGAGCTGGCGGTACGCGACCGCCTGCTTCGACAGGTCGTCGTAGATGCACAGCGCGTGGCGCCCGCTGTCGCGGAAGTACTCGCCGATGGTCACGCCGGTGTACGGCGCGATGAACTGGAGCGGCGCGGTCTCGCTCGCCGTCGCGGCGACGATGATCGTGTACTCCAGCGCGCCGTGCGCATCGAGCCGGTCCACGACCTGGCGCACCGTCGACAGCTTCTGGCCGATCGCGACGTAGACGCAGACGACGCCCTTGCCCTTCTGGTTGAGGATCGCGTCGACGGCGACGGCGGTCTTGCCCACCTGCCGGTCGCCGATGATGAGCTCGCGCTGGCCGCGGCCGACAGGGATCATCGCGTCGATCGCCTTGATGCCGGTCTGCATCGGCTCGGTGACCGGCTGGCGCTGGATGATGCCGGGCGCCTTCACCTCGACGCGGCGGCGCTCCTTCGTGTCGAGCGGCCCCTTGCCGTCGATCGGCATGCCGAGCGCGTTGACGACGCGCCCGAGGGTCGCCTCGCCGACGGGCACCTCCATGATGCGCCCGGTGCGCCTCACGGAGTCGCCCTCCTTGATCATGCTCGTGTCGCCGAAGAGGGCGGCGCCCACGTTGTCCTGCTCGAGGTTCAGCACGAGCCCCATCAGGCTGCCCCCGTCCGAGCCGGTGAACTCGATGAGCTCGCCGGCCATCGCGCGGCTCAGGCCATGCACGCGGGCGATGCCGTCGCCCACCGTGAGCACGGTGCCCGTCTCGGTGACCTGAGCGGCCTTGTCGATGTTCTGGATTTGCTTCTTGATGATCTGAGAGATCTCTTCGGCGCGGAGCTGCATGCGGAGTCCTCTTTCCGGAGACGCTTGGGCTTCGGAATCAACGTCGGTCAAGGCAAGGGGGCGGCGAACGCCGAGCCCCGACCTCGTGTGAAACAGGGGCGCGCGCTCGCGTCCCCCTCAGGTTCGGAGCAGGTTGTCACGGAAGGTCGACAGCCGGGTCCGGAGGCTGCCGTCGATCACCTGATCGTCGATCTGGGTGACCACGCCCGCGATGAGCGAGGGATCCTGCTTGTGGATGATCGAGATCTTCCTGCCGGTGGCCCTCTCGAGCTCGGCCCGGAGGCGGTCGAGGTAACCGTCGCTCAGCGGGCCCGCGCTCGTGACGACGGCCCGGCCGAGGTTCTGCTCTCGATCGACGAGGAGCGCGAGCTGCCGGGCGATCTCGGGCAGCGCCGCGAGCCGCCGGCGACGCGCGAGCAGGAGCAGGGTGTTCTTCGTCACGTCCGAGAAGCCGGCGCGGACGCCGATCTCTCGGAGCAGCTCCTCGCGCAGCGCCTCCGGGATGAGCGGGTTGTCGAGGACCAGGCGGAGCTCCTCGCTCGCCGCGTACGTCGCGCTGGCGTCCCCGAGCTCCCGGGCGTGGGCCGCCAGGGTGCCGGTTTCCTTGCCGATCTCGAAGATCGCGCGCCCGTAGCGTCGGGCGACGGCCTCGTAGCTCATATCGCTGCTCCGGTGGTCTGGGCCCCGCGGGTCGCGCCGGCGGAGACGGCCGCGGGGATGGCCTTCAGGTACTCTTCGTTGGCCCGATCGAGGTCCTCGGCGCCGACGCGCTGCCGGAGCAGCGCCTCGGCGGCGGCGACGGCGCTCTGCACCGCCTCCTGGAGGAGCATGGCGTGCGCCGACTTGAGCTCTTGCTCGATGCGGAACTCGGCGTCGCGCCGCATCCGGACGCGGCGCTGCTCCGCCTCGGCGAGCACGTGGGCCTTCTCGAGCTCGGCCTGCGCCGCGTGCTCGGCCTTGAGCTCCGCGAGCGTCTCCTCGAGGCGCGTGAGCTTGTCCTCGTAGTCATCGAGCCGCTTCTCGGCCTCCTGCTTGAGGCGCGACGCGGTGTCGAGCTCCTGCATGATCGTCTGCTTGCGCTTCTTCAGCGCCTCGGCGATCGGCTTCCTCCCGAAGCGGACAAGGATGAGCCCGAGCAGGCCGACGTTCAGGACCGAGGCGAGGAACGGCGGCGGCTGGTTCTTCGGGTCGCAGGGGTTCTTCTCGTTCTTGTAGCGCCAGAGCAGCGAGTGGATGCCGCCCTTGGCGGCCGCCTCGTTGTTCACGCCGATGAGCCCCTGCCACCAGTTGACGTGCGGCGGCGGATCCGTCGGGCCGTGCCCGGGGCAGTGCTCCTCCCCGTGCGACGCGTGCTCCGCGGGCGCCGGCGGCGGCGTCGGGCGCGCGCGCTGCATGCCGCCCTGCGGCGGCCGGAGCCCGTGGCCGGGCGGGAGCGGGCGGCCGCCCGGGCCGAGCGGCCGGCCGGGCTGCGCATCCCGCGGGCGGGGCAGCACCTGCGGCGAGCCCGGCTGGGCTGCCCCGGGCTGGGCCGGCTGGGCCCCGACGGGCGGGTGCCCGGGAGGCATCGCCGGCTGCGCGGCCGGCTGCTGCGCGAGGGCCGTGCCCGCGGCGAGCGCCGCGGCCAGGCCGAGGGCGAGCGATGAGCGGCGGAGCGACTTCTTCACTGGCGCACCTCGCGACCGAGCATGCTGGCGGCGATCTCCGCCGCGAGCGCGGGCTGGGCTGCGGCGAGCTCGCCGCGCATGCGGGCGACCTCGGCCGCGATCTTCGCCTTGCCGTCCTCGAGGATGCGCGCGGTCTCGACGCGGGCCTCGGTCATGATCTGCGCCTCGATCTTCGCGGTCTCGGCGCGGAGCCGCTCGCGCTCGACCCCCGCCTCGCGCCGGACCTTCTCGATCTCGGTCTCGTAGCGGGTGAGCAGCTCGCCCGCGCGCTCGTCCATCTCGCGCGCTTCCCGCTTGGCGCCGTCGGTGCGCCGCTCGCGCTCCTCGAAGACGCGGAGCAGCGGATCGAACAGCAGCGGCTTGAGCACGACGATGAACGTCGAGAACAGGACGACCTGCGCAAGGAACGTCAGATCGAAGTCGACGGCGATGGCGCCGGACGCGAGGAGAGGGTGCATTGCGTTCGGGTTCACGGGTGCTTGTTCGGCGACGAGGGCGGCGCAGCGGGAGCTGCGCGCCGCGCGCCCCCCGGGAGGGGCGGTTTCGCGAGCCGGCACCTAGCACGTGTCAGTCAAAGCTGGAAGGGCTCTCGGCAGGGCGGAGGGGCCCGCCTCGTCGAGGCGCGATGCGCCCGCGAGCTCCGGCGTTCGCCGCGCGCCGCGCTCGCTCGTCGGCGCGAGCACGCGCCTCGCCGCGCGCGGTTCGTCGGGCGTGGGAGGAGACGCCAGGCTAGAGGTGCGCGAGCGACCGCAAGAGCTCGCCGAGGCCCGCCTCGAGATCGGCCTCGCCGGCGCGCCGCGACGCCGGCGAGCGCGGCGCGCTGTCCTCGTCGCGGAGGGCCTCGGCGGCGCGCGGATTGCGGAACCAGTCCTCGTCGAAGCGCTCGATCAGGTCGCGCCGATCGCGCGCGGCCAGGAGCGCCCCGGCGAGGCGGGTGGCCGCGCCGGGATCGAGCGCCGGGACGACGCCGGCGAGCGCTCCCGGGATCGGCGCGCCGATCGCGCGCGCGGTCGCCTCCTCGAAGCGATCCCTGCGGTCGCGCGCGGCCCGGAGCAGCACGTGCCCGTCTCCGTCCTGGCCCGAGCGGAACACGAGCGCCACGGTCGCGGCGTCGAGGCGGAGCGAGAGCAGGAGGCTGCGCGCGGTCGCGCGCGCCTGATCGAGCGCGCGGCCTTGGCCGAGCCCGAGCGCGCGGGCGCAGAAGATGGGATCGGCGACGAGGCCGCCGAACAGCGCGGCGCGCCGCGCGCGCCGTAGATCGAACGGCGCGTGGGCGAGCGCGAACGGTCCGCGCCCCGAGGCGACCGCGAGCGCCGCGCCGAAGCGGGCGAGCGCGCGCGCGAACGAGGCCGCGCCGAGCGGGCGCGGCAGCGATCCGAGATCGATCGCGAGGCCTTCGGTGAGCT
>JAICEP010000407.1 GCA_025924095.1 Sorangium sp. | reverse complement strand
TCGATCATGATCGTGTCTCCTGGCTTCATGAAAGGCGTCCTCGCCGCGCCGTGCGAGAGGATCTCGAGCATGCGCTTCTCGGCCAGGCACGACACGCCGCGCGCCGGATCGCGGTTCGAGACGGTGCCGCTGCCGAGGAGGGTCCCGGCCGTGAAGCTGCGGGTCCGGGCGACGTGCTCGACAAGATCGAAGAACGAGAAGTGCATCTCCGGGCCGGCCTCGGGATCGCCGATGAGCGCGCCGTTGTAGGTCGAGCGGAGCCGCAGGTGGACGCGCCCGTCGCGGAGGGCGTCGCCGAGCTCGTCCGGCGTGATCGCGAACGGGGAGAACGCCGTGGCCGGCTTCGAGCAGAAGAACCCGAACCCCTTCGCGAGCTCGGCGGGCACGAGGTTGCGCAGCGTCACGTCGTTGGCCAGCAGGAAGAGGCGGATGTGCCGCTCGGCCTCGTCACGGCGCGTGCCCTGCGGGGTGTCGCCGAGGACGACGCAGACCTCGGCCTCGAAATCGAGGCCCCACGCCTCGTCGCGCAGGACGATGTCGTCGGTCGGCCCGAGGAGGACGCCGGAGCCGCCCTGGTACACGAGCGGATCGGTCGTGAGCGTCTCGGGGGGCTCGGCGCCGCGCGCCTTGCGCACGAGCTCGATGTGGTGGACGTAGGCGGATCCGTCGATCCACTCGTACGCGCGGGGCAGGGGCGCGGCGAGCTCTTCCATGACGAGCGGGGCCACCGCCGCGTCGCCGCGCTCGATGTCGTCGGCGATGCGGCGGAGCGCGGGCTCGGCGCGCTCCCAGTCGTCGAGCGCGGCCTGGAGCGTCGGGAAGGCGGCGCCGGCCGGCGCGCAGGCGAGGCCGTCGCGGCGGACGACGACGAGCGTACCATCGCGGCCGGGGCCGCGGAGAGAGGCGAGCTTCATGCGGGGGCGAGCTCCTCGTGGCGCTACGGTGGTCTCATCGTCTTCGCTTGACAAGCACGACGCGGCTCACGCCTGCTAGCGCTCGTGCTCTCTTGCGCCGTGCGCAACGTGCGACCGGGTGACCGGCTGAACGGATCTGCATGAATACCGGACTCGATGTTTTCTCGACGCTCCACCACCTGGTGCAGCGCGCCATCGCCAGCCTCCCCGGCGCGCAGCGTGGCAGCCTGCTGGTGCGCGCTGGACGGCGGCTCGTGTACAGGGCGTCCGTGGGGCTCGATGGCATCCTGCCGGGCCGAGTGCACATGCCGTCGGACGGCGGGCTGCTGAGCGCGTCGGCGCCGTTCGGCCCCGCCGCGGCGCCCGAGGCGGCGCGCGGCCCGTGCCTCGTCCCCGCGGCCGTGTGGTACCGGGCGCACCTGCCCGAGGTCGCGCAGCGGCCCGGCTGGCCTCCGGAGGGGGCCCACGTGCAGGTCGTGCCGGTGCACCTGTTCGGCGCGCCGGGCGCCTACTTCGCGCTGGAGCAGCCGGACGACGCGCCGCTGTCGGGCCCTTACCGCGCGCTCGTGGAGTCGGTCGCGGAGAGCGCGGGCGCCGCGCTCGAGCGGCGCGGCCTGTTCGAGGAGAAGGCGCAGGTCGCGCAGGAGCTGCGGTTGCTCGAGGAGGTGCTGAGCTCCGTCGCCGAGTCGGTCGATCTCCTCGAGCTCATCGAGACGCTCGCGGACGGGATCAGGAGCGTGCAGACGGGCCCGCGCTGGGGCACGATCGACCTCGCCATCCTGGAGGACGCGGGGCGAGGCTCCGCGGCGGATGCGCGGCGGACGCTGCGCCTCTACCGGGCTCCCCGCCGGCCCATGACGGCGTACTGGAACAACGTGCGCGACGGCGTGCAGGCCGCGGGGCGGGACCTGCGGGTCGCGGTGGGGTTCAGGAGCGGGGTGGGCGCCGATCCCGCGTCCCAGGAGGCGCTGTTCGAGGAAGGGCTCCGCCGGGGCGTGAAGGGGATCGCCGTCGCCCCCATCGATCCGGTCGCGCTCGAGCCGCTCATCCGCCGCGCGGTCGCGGCGGGGGTCGCGGTGGTCGCGATCGACTCGCCGACCGTGGAGGGCAGCGCGGCCCCGGTCTACATCGGGACCGACAACCGGGTCGCCGGCAGGCTCGCGGGCGAGATGATGCAGCGGCTCTTGCCGCAGGGCGGGCTGGTCGTCGCCCAGGCGCCCTCGTTCGCCGTGTCCAACGCCAGCGAGCGCCTCGAGGGCTTCCGCGAGGCCGTCGCCGCTTCGGCGACCCGCCTCGACGCGCCCCTGGAGAACCATTTCGACCCCGCCCGCGGGATCGAGCTCGCCCTCTCCACGCTGCGCGACAAGCCCGGGATCGCCGGCGCCTTCGGGGTGTGCAGCGAGAACGGGCCGAGCTTCGGCACGGCGTCGATGACGCTCGGCAGGGCCGGAGACCTCAAGATCCTCGCCTTCGATCTCATCACGTCCACGGTCGCCATGCTCCAGGACGGCGTGATCCACGCCGCGATCGTGCAGCGCGAGTACGACATGGGGTACCGCTGCGTGCAGGTGCTCTACGAGATGACCACGCGGGGCGCCGAGGCGGCGCTCTCGGAGCTGCCGGCGTCGCGCTTCATCGACACGGGCGTCGACGTCGTGACCGTCGAGCGCACGCCGTTCTCGGTGGCGCTCTCGGATCACCTCGCCATGAGCTCCGCCCGCCGGGTCGCGAACCGCAGGCTGGGCGCGGCGAGCCGCGCGCGAGCGCTCGAGTTTCTGGTGATCGGCATGGCCGAGCGCGAGAGCCTCGTCGACGACGAGCGCGCGCCGGTCGTGGACGACTCCCTGGTGGGCCGGGTGATGAGCTCGTGCTGCTCGCTCGTCATCGACACCGCGTCGAGCGAGTACCAGCACTTCAGCGATGTCGTCGAGGCCCGCTGGAACGGCGCGCGCACGCTGGTCGGCGTGCCGCTGCTCTCCCGGGATGCGGTCCTCGGGGTCCTCGTCCTGAGCAGCCCGCAGCCCGACGCGTGCTCGGCGAACGACCTGGCGCTGCTCGAGCGCGTGGCCTCGGTGGCGGCCGTCGTGCTCGAGAACGCGCGGCTGCTCTCGCGGATCAAGGAGCGCACGAGGGAGCTCGAGTCGCTGAGCAGCCGCCAGGTGGCGCTCCTCGACACGATCGCCGTGATGTCGAGCCCGGTCGTGCCGATCGCGCCCGGCGTCCTCGTCATGCCGATCGTCGGCGCGCTGGACGCAACGCGCTCCGGCCGCTTCATCGAGGCGATGCTGAAGGAGATCTCCGAGCACCAGGCGCGCGTCGTGATCATCGACGTCACCGGCATGGCGGTCGTCGACGCGAGCGCGGCGAGCCACCTCGCGCAGGCGGCGCGCGCCGCCGCCATGCTCGGGTCCGAGGTGGTGCTCGTCGGGATCGCGCCCGAGGCGGCGCGGCTCATGGTGGAGCAGGGGCTCGATCTCGGGGACATCGTCACCCGCTCCACCCTGGAGCTTGGGTTCTCGTACGCGCTCGGCAAGACCGGCGGGCGGGTCGTCTACCGTCGCTCCTGAGCCCCGTCGCACCCGAGCCGCGGCGGCGCCCGTCGCCCTCGCGCCGCGGGGCCCCGCGCGATCAGCGGTCCCGGTGGAGCGCGATGGCGGTCGCGACAAGCGCGGCGATCTTGGAGACGTCCACGTCCTTGGCGGAGCGGATATGGACGTTCCTGGCCGGCTTGGGGTTGCCGGTGAGCACGCGGTTCGGATCGGGCGGCTCGGCGCCGTGCTCGAAGCCGAGGTTCACGCCGAAGCGCTGCGGGGCGAGCCAGCAGATCTGGTGCTCGTGCCCGTCGCCCATCCGGAAGCTGATGATCCGCCAGCCTGGATAGACGTGCTCGTGCACGTCGGGGATGACGCGGAGGAGCAGCTTGCGCACGCGCAAGGTCAGCTGCTGCGCTGCGGGCGGGTACTCGCTCAGCAGAGCGGCCACGGCCGGATCTTCCGACACAATCGCCCACGCTAGGTCCACGCCCACGAGGACGCAACCGGCTGCGCGTGGCGACGCGACGTTCCGGTTCGGGCGCTCTCTTCCTCCTGTCAGGCTCCTGTCAGGTCAGCGCAGGCCAGGTCAGGCGCACGCGCTCGCTGTGGGATGGGTCACTCGGTCACTCGGTCACTCGGTCACTCGGTCACTCGGGCGCGGGCACGCCTCGCTGGCGTTCGTCCTTGGCGATCCAGACCGTCTTGATGTTCACGAACTCGCGCAGGCCGTAGGACGAGAGCTCGCGGCCGTGGCCGGACATCTTGATCCCGCCGAACGGCAGCCGCGGGTCGGACACGACCATCCCGTTGATGAACACCTGGCCGGCGTCGAGCTCGTCGATGAGGCGCTCGCGCTCCTGCGGGTCGCGGGTCCAGGCGCTCGCCCCGAGGCCGAATCGGGTGGCGTTCGCGATGTAGATGGCCTCATCGATGTCGGCGACGCGGATGACGGCGGCGACCGGGCCGAAGAGCTCATCGTCGGCGGCGGGGGAGGGGCTCCGGACGTCGGTGAGCACGGTCGGCGGGAAGTAGTTGCCCGGGCCTTTCAGCCGCTTGCCGCCGGTGAGGAGGAGCGCGCCCGCGGCCACCGACGCCCGCACCTGCTCCTCGAGCTCCGCGACGATCTGCGCCGTGGCGAGCGGCCCGACGTCGACCGACGGATCCATCGGATCGCCCACCCGGAGGCGCCGCATGGCCGCGACGAAGCGCTGCTCGAACTCCGGCACGATCGACTCGTGCACGATGAAGCGCTTCGCCGCGATGCAGGACTGCCCGTTGTTGATGATGCGCGCCTTGATCGCGGTCCCGACGGCGGCGTTGAGATCGGCGCTCGGGAGGACGATGAACGGATCGCTGCCGCCGAGCTCCAGCACCACCTTCTTGAGGTGCTTCCCCGCGTGGGCGCCGACGCTGCGCCCCGCGTTCTCGCTGCCGGTGAGCGTCGCGGCCACGACGCGCGGGTCGGCGAGCAGGCGCGGCACCGCGTCGGTCCCGATGAGCAGCGCCTGGAAGGCCCCTTCCGGGAAGCCGGCCCGGCGGAGGATGTCCTCGATGGCGAGCGCGCAGCGGGGGACGTTCGCGGCGTGCTTGAGGAGGCCGACGTTGCCGGCGACGAGCGCCGGCGCGGCGAAGCGGAAGACCTGCCAGAACGGGAAGTTCCACGGCATGATGGCGAGCACCGGGCCGAGCGGGTGGAACGCCACGTAGCTCCTGTCGGCGTCGGTCGCGACCTCTTCGGGGGCGAGCAGGCGCTCGGCGTTGTCGGCGTAGTAGCGGCACACGGTCGCGCACTTCTGGGCCTCGGCGATGGCGGAGCCGATGGTCTTGCCCATCTCGACCGTCATGAGCTGCCCGAGCTGCTCCTTCTCCCCCTCCAGGATCTCGGCCGCCCGGCGCAGCTTCTGGGCGCGGTCGGCGACCGGGGTCTGCCGGAAGCTGCGGAACGCGGCGTGCGCGCGCGCCACCTTCTGCTCCAGCGCCGCCGACGAGAGGGGCTCGAAGGTTTCAAGCGTCTCTCCCGTCGCTGGATTGATCGTCGCGATGGCCGTGTTCACGGATGTGCCTCCTCTTCGAGCTCCGGGGGCCGCGCCCTGTCTCCTGCCTGCGCAGGGCGCGCCGAGCGATCCCGGCAGGCGAGCTTGAGCCAGACCTGCCTCTCCTTGCAATGGTCAGCGAGGACGAGCCCGCCTATGTTCCCGTTCCCGCCGTTTTCGCCCCTCCGCCGCAGCTCGCGGTCGCATGGGGGCGGAGGGGGGTCGCCATCGCACGTTCTGTTCATTACGCAGAGCGGGATGGCCCGCAGCGGATCCCCTGCCGTTGACGACGCGGAGCGCGCGGTCTCTGCCCGGGCGATGCGGGCCGGCGAGCGCGCGACGCTCCCTCCGCCGGCCGTCGACGATGCCGCCGGCCCGCTATCCCGTGCGGGCGAGCTGGAGGTGAGGGTCAAGGCGCTGGAGTCGCTCCTGTGCGCCGGTGTGCCGTTCATGGTGGCGGGGGCGTATGCCTTCTTTGCGTACACCGGCATCTTCCGCGACACGAAGGACCTCGACGTGATGCTGCACGAGCGGGAGGTGCCGGCGGCGTTCAGGGCGCTCGAGCGGGCCGGCTTCCAGACGGAGGTGCTCGATCCGCGGTGGATCGCGAAGGCGTATGCCGGCGACAGGTTCATCGATCTCATCTTCTCGTCGAGCAACGGCCTGGGCGTGGTGGATTGCGGCTGGTTCGAGCACGCGCGTCCGGCGACGATCCTGGGGCACAGCTGTTTGATCGCGCCGGTCGAGGAGATCATCTTCACGAAGGCGTTCGTGGACGAGCGGGAGCGGTACGACGGGGCCGACGTGAACCACCTCATCTACGCGTGCGGCGACGAGATGGACTGGGAGCGGCTCCTCGACCGGTTCGGCCCGCACTGGGAGGTCCTGTTCGCGCACCTCACGCTCTACCGTTTCGTCTATCCCGGCGCGCGGAGCCGGGTGCCCGAGTGGCTCGTCGAGGAGCTCTGCCGGCGCACGCTGGAGCAGTCGCGGGCGGGCGACGCGCCGCACCGGGTCTGTCGGGGGAACCTGATCAGCCGGCGGCAGTACATCCATGATTACGAGAAGCTCGGGCTCATGGCTGCGCCCGCCGGGCCCGAGCCCGAGGTGATGCGGGGGGCGCTGTGCCGGAAGCGCCGGCCGCCCGCGGCGGCGCGGCGGCCCCTCGGCAAGGGGGTGCCGATCCGCGAGGGGGCTCCGGGCGGCGTGGAGCGTCTGGGGGCGGAGGTCGAGGCGGCGCGGCTCCGCAAGCCGGGATCATGAGCGCCGGGGCCGGCGGGAACGGGGACCGCGGGGATCACGGCAAGCGGCGCGTCGCGGCGGCCTCGGACCTGCACTGCCGGCCGGAGCACGGCGGAAGGATGCGCGAGCTCGTGAAGGCGGTGAACGCGGAGGCCGAGGTGCTCGTCCTGTGCGGCGATCTCACCGATCGCGGCCATCCCGAGGAGGCGAAGGTGCTGGCCGACGCGCTCTCCGGCCTGTCGGTGCCGTGCGCCGCCGTGCTCGGCAACCACGACCTCGACCGCGGCGCGGGCGCCGAGGTCTCGAGGCTCCTGGGCGACGCGGGCGTCGAGGTGCTCGACGGGGATCACCTGATCCTGCGCGACGACCTCGGCGTTGCCGGCGTGAAGGGGTTCATGGGCGGGTTCGGGAACGCGACGCTGCAGGCGTTCGGCGAGGGCCCGCTCAAGGCCTTCGTCCAGGAGGCCGTGACCGAGGCGCTGAAGCTCGAGGCGGCGCTCTCGCAGCTCGACAGCGACAAGCGGATCGTGATCATGCATTACACGCCGATCCTGGAGACGACCGTCGGCGAGAACGTGGAGATAAGGCCTTTCCTTGGGACGAGCCGGCTTGTCGCGCCGATCGATCTGTACGGCGCCGACGTGGTCTTCCATGGCCACGCGCACCACGGGGCGCTCGAGGGGCGCACGCCGAAGGGGACTCCGGTCTACAACGTGGCCATGCCGCTGCTCAGGAAGCT
>JAICEP010000406.1 GCA_025924095.1 Sorangium sp. | reverse complement strand
TCACGTTGAGCGTGAAGGCGCCGGAGGCCCACCTGCTGGAACCGTCCACGACAACGACGATCGTCTGCCCCTCCTCGAGCAGCGCCTTCACCTGCGATTGCACATAGGACGAGTCGTCGTTGCACCCGAGGCTCGGCCCGCTGCACGTGCCGTCGTGGAGGTGGAGGAGCGTGTCGAAGGCGGAGCCGAAGGTGTCGAAGGTGTAGAGCGCGTACGCCGGCGCGGTGAACGCATAGGTGGCCTCGGGGCCCGCGCCGCCGGCGCAGGGCGCCGAGAGATCGCTCTCGCGATCCATGATCGCGGTGGTGCCCGTCACCCGCTGCGGGAACGTGGTGCCGAGGACGAGCTCCGGGCACGGCGCCGGCACGTACTCGGTGACATTGAGCGTGAATGGCCCCGACTCGCCGGCGATGCCATCGACGATCGCGACCACCGTCTGGCGCGCGGAGAGGCTCGCGACGATGCGCGACGTCGTGCCCGCCCAGGTGTTGTTGTTGCAGGAGATCACCGGGCCGGCGCAGGTCCCGTTGCGCAGCTCGAGGACGGTATCGTACGAGGAGCCGGCCGTGTCGAAGACGTACCTGCCGGTGTACGGCGCGGTGAACGTGTAGCTCGCGTCGGGGGTGTCGAGCGAGCCGCAGGTCGGCACGAGGGCATCGCCGAGCGTCCAGGTGTCGCCGTTGACCGCCTGCGGGAGAGTCGAATCGATGTTGCCCACCGGGCAGACCGGCGGCGCCGCCCGGTCGATGCTCAAAACGAAGTCGCCTTGCGCGCCGTTGTAGCCCGACACGACGACGAGGACCCCCTCCCCTTCATCGAGGGCCACCGAGGCGCCCGCCTCGCCCCTCCCGCGATCGTCGTTGCACGCGAGCTCGTCGCAGGCGGCGAAGCCGAGGACGGCGATGGCGGTGTCGTAGCTCGACCCGGCGGTATCGAACGTGTAGGTACCGACCTCGCCCGCCGTGAACCTGTAGACGACCTCGGTCGAGCCGGCGGCCACGCAGGCGAGCCCGAAATAGGTGTCTGCGTCGAGCGTCGTGCCCCTCACGACCTGCGGGACCGTCGAGCCGAGGTCCTCGTGCTCGCCGATGACGCAGGTGCACGTGCCCGCCTGGCAGACCAGCCCCGCGTCGCACGCCGCGCCGCACGCGCCGCAGTGCGCCGGGTCGCTCGCCAGAACGACACACCTGCCGTCGCAGTCCGTGAGGCCCTCGTTGCAGAGGCACGCCCCGTCCATGCACGTCTGGTTGAAGGCGCACCGGATCTCGCAGCTCCCGCAATGCAGCGGATCATTCGACAGGTCCGCGCAGCCGCCGTCGCACGCCGCGAGGCCGGCGTCGCAGCGGCAGGCGCCGTCCTCGCACGGCTGCCCGATCGGGCACGCCTGGCCGCAGCCCCCGCAATGATGCGGGTGGATGTCGAGGTCGACGCAGTCCCCGCTGCACAGCGCGAGGCCGGGTGCGCACAGCGCCCCGCCGGTCCCGCTCGAACCGAGGTCATCGCCGCTCCCGCCGGCGCCCTTGTCCTCGCCGACGCACTCCCCCGCCTCGCACCGCTGCCCGCTCGCGCAGACGCTGTCGCAGTCGCCGCAGTTGTCGCGATCGGCCTGCGTGTCGGTGCACGCGCCGCCGCACAGCGCGAGGCCGTCATCGCACGACACGCTCGAGCGGCTTCGGTGCGCGCAGGACACAGAGCAGGCGAGGAGGGCAGCTGCCGTCAGCCAGAGCGCAGTGGACGACCGCTCGAACCTGGAGCGCGATCCGGGTTGACTCATGAACTTCCTTTGGCGGATCCGCGGTCCGCCTTGCGACTTCGAGGCATTCCGAGGGTACGCCGCTTCGCTTTCGCTCTGCAATCAGGGATCCCCGCGCATGGGCGCGCGCTCGTTCGACCTCCACGCGCGCGAACGGGGCTCGGTGAGATGGAGCGCTCGGGCCGCGCACGAGGAGCGGCCCGGCGGAATCCGTGAGGCGACCACGCGGGACACAGGCGTCACGCGGCCGGGACATCCGGCAGCGGATCGGCCTCGTCGGAGGTCGGTTGACGCGCCTGGATGGCCTCCAGCGCCGGAGCGCCCGTCTCGGGCCCCGGGGCGTCTTCGGGCTGCCGCTCCGGGCCGAGGAAGCGGGCGATCGGCTCGAAGAGCTCGACGCCGGTATAGGCGCCCACAGCCAGGTCGCCGTGTCCGTAATCTTCCCGCGCCCCGAAATCGCGCCCGAGCACGAGAAACCGCTTCGGCGTCTCCGGGTGATCGCGCCCCCACGCGTCGAACGCGGCGCGCACCGACGAGACGGGGGCTATCCTGTCGGCGCTGCCCGCGATGAACAGGGCCGGCGCCGCGACGGACGCGAGGCCGTCGAGGACCCTCTCTCCGTCCACGCGGATCTCTCCGTCGCTCGCCAGCCAGGCGGCGAAGTCGGCGTTCAGCGCAGCGGGGATGTCTTCGATGCAGTTGACGAGCGCCATCCGCGTGACGCCGGGGGGCACGTTGCGCGGATTGGCCACGGCGTGGTGAATCGGCGTCGGCAGCCACTCCGAGGCGAACGCGACGCTGCGTGCCATGAAGCGGAGCGGCACGCCCGGGAGCAGCCGGCCCGGTAGAAAGCGCATGAGGCGCGTCGCCGCGGTGAAGCGGCCCGGAGATCCGACGATGACGACGCGGCGCACCCGACCCTCCGGCACGCTCCGGCCCAGCGCGGCATAGAGGAGCATGCCGCCCATCGAGAAGCCGACATAGTCGAGCGAACGGGCGCCGGTGCGCTTCAGGATGGCGTCGAAGGCGCAGGGCAGATCGTACTGGACCATGGCCGAGAAGCGGACGCTGCGGCGCTCAAGGCGGGTGAGGAGGCGGCCGCTCCGCAAGGTCAGCAGCCACACGTCGCGTCCGAGCGTGGCGAGGTGTCGGGCCAGCGAGTAGTCGGGGTGGATGTCCTGGTTTCTATGGTTCGCGGCGATCCCGTGGACCAGGACGATCGGCGGCAGGTCCGGCTGCACCGCCGCACCGGGCGGGACCGGGACGCGGCGGATCTCGATCGGCGCGCCGTCCTCGGTCCGCAGGACCTCTTCCACGCTGTACTCGAGCGGGAAGGTCAGCCGCTTGACCCAGTAAAAGAGGTGCGCCCACAGCCCGATCGCCCCCAGCACCACGAGCGCCAGCGCGACCAGGAGGTAAGCCCCGAATGTCCAGACCATACGCCCAATCTACCCGCTGCCGCCGTCCTCGCATGCGAGCAATCTCGACAAATTTGGCGCAAGGACGGAGCGCAGGCCAGCCGCTGGCTGAGCCCGCTTACCGCTCGCGGGTCCGGATGATCATGAATCCATGTGAACAGCCTGTTTCACGATCATCGCTCTCAACGCGCGAGAAAGTCACACCTGGCGCTCGACTCGACTCCGTCGCTTCGATCGCGTAACGGGCCTCGACGAGCGCCGTTGACGGAAGCGCAGGTCGGCGGCGGCTTGTTTTGCCCCCTCTCGCATCGCGCGGAGGCATGGCCGTGTGTCCAGAACCAAGCGGCGAGCCGCGTGAAACCTTCAGCGCAGGCGTGCACAAAGGTTCCAGCCCGGCCGGCCCGGGGCGTGGCATGCGCGTCGCATCGGACGGAGAAGAGCACGGAGAAGACCAGGGAGAAGAGAGAAGTGGACAGGGTCCCGTAAGCGCCCTGGTGCAAGGGGGGCAAGCAGAGCGCTGCAGCGGAGCTCGGGGGGGCTCCGCTGCGGCGCTCTGCTTGCCGCGCCGGTGGCCGCGACAAGCGGAAGCGCCCTCGCGCCCGCTGGAAACAAAATGAAAAAAGCGCCTCGCGGACCTGGGGGGGGAAGGTCTCCGCGACGGCGCTCGTCCACCCTTAGAGCAGACTCCGTGCCGACCTGTCGGACGCCAGATTTCAAATATTTACCGCGCAAGGATCTCGCCGATATTTCATTTTTGAAAATCAAAACTGAAATCGGATGCGATTCCGAAGGATTCCGCGGCTTTATCTCACAGCGTCGACAGTTGTCCCGGACGAAACGACTGTGCACGGCGTGCTCACTCGTCCCAGTGGCGGCAGACGGGCTTCACGCCGCACCCCTGACAGCGGACCGGATCGCGCCGCGACGGGCACTGCTGGAGCATGCCGAGATGGCAGAGGGCGAAATCGTACTTGACCGGGTCGGCCGGATCGAAGGCGCGTAGGGAGGCGGTGATCTCCTCGGCCGTCTTCCATGTGGCTCCCCTGCGGTCGGTGAGGCCGATGTTGTAGCCGAGCTTCTGGATGTGGGTGTCGACGGGGATCAGGAGGGCGGACGGGGGCACCGGCCACAGACCGAGGTCCACGCCGTCGGCGGGGCGGATCATCCACCGCAGCAGGAGCATGAGCCGCTTTGTGGCGCTGCCCTTCTCGGGGTCGGGGAGGATGTGCGCCGCTCCGCGGTCGTCGGGGCGCCGGTCGAGGCCGCCCGCGCGCCGGATCGCGCGCACCCATGCGCCGAGGGCCTGGCGCAGGTCGCGGCCGCGCGAGAGCTCGGCCGCGAAGGCGGCGCCGAGCGAGCCCGAGGCGCGCTGCACCCGCCGCGCGCCGACGAGGAGCTCCGCGAGATCACGGTCGCGGTAAACGCGGTGCCGGAAGCCGCGCAGGCGCGCCGAGACGGCCCGGGCATCGTCCGCGATGAGGGCGATCTGCGGCCCGAGCCGCTCGAGCGCCTCGCCGATCTTGGCGCGCAGCGCCTTCACGTTGCCGAAGGCGAGCGACGCGGCGATGAGCGCCACGAGCTCCTGATCGGCCGGATCCGTGTAGCGGTGAACGAAGGAGACCGGGTCCTGCGCGCGGCGCTCCTCGACGGCGCACCGCGCGCGCACCTCGTCGAGCGCCGCGTGCAGGGCGGCGCTCCGCGCGGCGTCCCGCCGGGGGGCCGTCTCGCTCCGCCGGGGGGCCGCCTCGCTCCGAGGGGAGGCCGCCTCGCTCCGCCGGGAGGCCGCCTCGCTCCGCCGGGAGGCCGCCTCGCCGCTCCCGCCACGCCCGCGCGCCCTCACGTCGCCCCCGCGCCCGGCGCGGCGTCGGCCGCGAGCGGCTCGGCCCGCTCCGGCGCCTCACGGTCGTGCTCCAGCGCGGGGAGCGACACAACGAAGGCGCTGCCGCGCCCGTCCTCCGTGAGCGGGCTCTCGACCCGCACGGCGCCGCCGTGGCTCTCGGCGATGTGCTTCACGAGCGCGAGCCCGATCCCGCTGCCGCGCACCTGCCGCTCGCTCGCCCGCCGCCCGCGCGCGAAGCGCTCGAAGATGTGCTTCTGCTCATCCGGATCGATGCCGGGCCCCCGGTCGCTCACCCGGATGGCGACGCGCCTCGCCGGGCGCGTCAGCGCGGCGAGGCGCCCGCCCCCCCCGCCCTCGACCTCGACCGCGACGGCGACGCGACCGCCGTCCTTCGCGTACTTGAGCGCGTTGTCGAGCAGGTTCACGACGGCGAGCTCGAGCGCGCGCGCGTCGATGAGCGCCTCGGGCAGCCCTTCGGCGATCGTCAGCTCCACGGTCATCTCCTCGCGCTCGGCGCGGTAGCGGTACATGTCGACGACGCGCGCCGCCACCTCGGCGACGCTCCCGCGCGCGAACTCGTAGGCGGCCTTGCCCCGCTCGACCCGGGCGAAATCGAGGACGTTCTCGATGAGCGCGGTGAGCCGCTCGCTCTCGCTCACGATGATCTGCAGGTACTGGCGGCGCTTCTCGTCGTTGGGGACGCGGTCGCCGAGGAGGAGCTCGCCGAACATGCGGACCAGCGAGAGCGGCGTCTTGAGCTCGTGGGACACGTTCGCGACGAAGTCGCTCTTCAGCGCCGCGAGCCGCCGCTCGTTCACGGAGGCGAGCACAACGATCGCGAGCCCGGCCAGGGCGACCAGGGCGGAGAAGCCGACCATCAGGATCTCGATCAGGCGCTGCCGCTCCACCTTCTCGCCGAGCTCCTCGGCCGTGGTGAGCGCCATCTGGAGGCGCCAGTTGTAGAGCGTGGTGGGGAACGGGCGCCCGACCGTGAACTCGCCGCCGATGATGGGCGGGCCGAACACGATGCGGCCCTCCTCGTCGATGACGTTCATCCGGCTCTTCTCTCGATCGAGATCGCGGAAGAGCCGGGGCATCACCTCGTGGACCAGGCGCGGCACCTCGTGCCAGGCGACCACGAGGTACCGGCGCCCGAGGTGCTCGCGCTGCCAGTAGCTCACGAGCAAGCTCTGCTGGTCGATGACGTGGTGGAGGTGGCGCAGCTCGGTCGCGTCGCCGGAGAAGTTCATCTGGGGCACGAGGCGCGCGAGCAGGAGCTTGCGGAAGGCGTCGTCCTCCCGGCCGGACGCGCCGCGCGAGGCGAACGCGAGCACGTCGTGGGCCTCGTGGTCCATGTCGAGGACCAGGATGGCGCGTACGGTCGGCGTCTCGCGGGCCGCGGTGGGGAGCCACCTCCGCGCGATGACCGAGAGGTTCGCCACGTCGACGTGCGCGGCGACGACGTTGTCCTGGGCGATGATCAGCTTGTCGAGCCGGTCGACGCGCTCGTCGGCGAGGGTGAGCGTCGCGTCGAAGACGGTCTGCTGGCGGGCCTTCTCGATCTGCAGCGTGGTGCGCAGGGCGATCCCGCCGAGGACGAGCACGGCGACGACGATGGCGGGGACGAGGGCGAAGTACGGGACGCGATGGCGCTGCCCGGCCGAGGGGAGGAGGTCCATCGCTGAGCTCCGCTAGCGGGCGGCCTTCTTCGCCCCCGCGGTCACGAGGCCGGGGTCGAGGACCACGCCGCGCGCCCCGACGAACTCGGCGAACTGCTGGCCGATGTAGGTGAGCGCGTTGCCGTCGCTCTCGGAGAACGGCTTGCCGTCGAGCGGGTTGCCGATCTCGAGGAGGCCGAGGTAGCGGCCCGCGATCTCCACCGGCGCGCAGATGACGCTCCGGGGCTCGACGCCGATCGCCTTCCACCGGTCGTCCATGACGCGCTCGTCCCTGGACGCGTCGGGCACCACGACGGCGCGCCTGGACCGCATGGCGGCCAGCGCGAGCGGCGACCGCTCGGACACCCTGGCGAGGAGCGCGTTCTTGCCGCCGTACTGCCGGACGACGACGAACTCGCGCCGGTTGATGTCGAACATGGACACGAGCCCGAGGGCGCACGGGATCTTGTCGAGCGTGAGCGCGAGGATGAAGTCGGCGCCGGCGAGCGTGTCCTGGAGGAAGTGCAGGTCGCTGCACGCCTCGAACAGCTCGGCGATGAGGTCGTCGCCGGAGAGGCGCCCGCTCCTGGGCGGGAAGGAGGAGCGCCTCCGCGGCGGCTGGCTCGGCGCGGGGACGGGGATCTGGGCCGACGCCGGAGCGGCCTCGGGACGAGGCAGCCCGCTCGGTTCCTCGGGCGGCGCGGCGGGGGGAGGCGAGGCGTCGGCCGGAGGCGTGGCGACCGGAGGCGTGGCGGCCGGCGGCGCGACGGCAGAAGGCGACGCGTCGGCCGGAGGCG
>JAICEP010000405.1 GCA_025924095.1 Sorangium sp. | reverse complement strand
TTCCTCGACGTGCGCAACCGCATCTTCCGCCGCGTCTTCGACCGGGCGTGGGTCGGGTCGCGCGAGGCGGAGCGGGGCGTCACGGAGCCGCTCGTGCGCTGGCTCTCGAACGGGCGGAACGACGATTTCCTCGTGGGCGGGGCGGCGCTCGCGGAGCTCACGTCGTGGTGCGACGGGCGGCGCGACATCTCGGCGGAGGAGCGGGCGTTCCTCGCCGCCTGCGCGCGGGCCGAGGGCCAGAAGCGGTCGATGCGGCGGCTCCTCACCGTGCTCGCCGTCGCCGTCACGCTGCTCGGCGGCCTGATCCTCGTGCTCCTCTGGCAGATGGGAGAGGAGGAGCACGCGCTGCTCCGGGCGCAGCAGGAGTCGCGCGAGAAGGACGCCCGCCGCCTCGCGGCCCAGTCGGCGAAGGAGCTGTCCGACGGCCTGCAGGCGCGCGCGCGCCTGCTCGCCGTGGAGGCAGGCCTCGCCGCCAAGGCGAGCGGCCGCCCCGCGGGCGCCACCGTGGTGCAGGCGCTCGGCGACGCCGTCTGGGGCCCCGCCGTCCGCCAGGAGGTGCTCGGCGGGCACGGCGGCGCGGTCCACGACGCGACCTTCAGCCCCGACGGCCGCTTCGTGGCCACCGCCTCGGCGGACGGGGCCGCGCGGCTCTTCCGCCGCGGCGCGCGCGACGAGCCGGTCGTGCTGCGCGCGCACGACCCCGGGGGGGTCGTCGCCGTCGCCTTCAACCACGACGGGAGCCGCCTGGCCACCGCATCGACCGACGGCACGGTGCGCCTGTGGCACCCCGACGGCCGCCAGGACGGCGCGCTCCGCACCCGGGACGCCGCGCCGGCCAGCGTGGCGTTCAGCCCGGACGGCAGCCGCGTCGTCGCGGGGACCACGAACGGCGCGATCTACGTGTGGCGCCCCGGCATGGGGGACGAGCCGCCGCTCGTCGTGCCCCTGGGCGAGCGGCTCATCCGGCGCGCGGTCTTCAACCACGACGGCACCTGGATCCTCGCCACGGCCATCAGCGGGACGGTCTACGTCGTCCGCGCCGACGGGCACAGCGCCCCCGCGGCGCTGAAGGGGCACGGGCTGGGCGTCGAGGGCGCGAGCTACAGCCCCGTGGACGACCGCATCGTCCTCGCGGCGGGCGACGGGACGGCGCGCATCCTCGGGCCCGGCCACCGCGAGCCGCTCGTCCTCCGCGGGCACCAGGGCGCCGTGCGCAGCGCCGCCTTCAGCCACGACGGCACGTCGGTCGTCACGGCCTCGGCCGACGGGATGGCCAGCATCTTCCGCGCCGACGGCAAGGGCACGCCGACGGTCCTCCAGGGCCACGAGGGGACCGTGAACAGCGCCGCCTTCAGCCACGACGGCAGGAGCATCGTCACCGCCTCGGACGACGGCACCGCGCGGGTATGGTGCCTCGACGCGCCGGGCGAGCCGCTGCTCCTCCACGGCCACACAGGGCCGCTGACCGGCATCGCCGTCAGCCACGACGGCAGCAAGATCGCCACCGCCGGGACCGACAAGACCGCCCGCATCTTCCGCGCCGACGGCTCGGGCGAGCCGGTCGTGCTGCGCGGGCACGAGGAGCACCTGCTCAGCGTCGATTTCAGCCCCGACGGCAACCGCCTCGTCACCGGCTCGGCCGACAAGACAGCGCGGGTGTGGCGCACCGACGGAAAAGGCCAGCCGGTCACGCTCGGCACCCACGACGACCGGGTGGTGGGCGTCGCGTTCAGCCCGGCCGGCACAAGGATCGTCACGACCTCGTGGAACGGCATCCTGCGCGTGTTCGAGGACGGGGTCCCGGGCGAGCCCGTCGAGCTGCGCGACGAGCGCGCGGGGCTGCTCAAGGCGGCGTTCAGCCCGGACGGCAAGCACATCGTGGCGACGTCGGGGCCCAACGTGAAGGTGTGGCCGGCCGACGGCCGTGGGGTCCCTCGCGTCCTCCCGTCGGGGTACGAGGACCGCGCGATCGCCGCGCTGGCGGTGAGCCCGGACGGGAGCCACATCGCGATCGCGGCGCTCGATGACGTCGTGCGGCTGCTCCGCACCGACGGCCAGGGCCAGCCGCTCGTCCTGAGCGGCCTCGGCGCGTCGGTCCGGACCGTGTCGTTCAGCAGCGACAGCGCGCGGGTGGTGGCCGTCTCGAGCGACGGCATCGCGCGGGTGCTCCCCGTCGACGGGCAGGGCGAGCCGATCACGCTCCGCGCCGGGGGGGTCACGCTGACGGACGCGGTGTTCAGCCCGGATGCCACCCGCGTCGTGACCGCCACGAACGACGGCGCCGCGCGCGTCTTCACGATCGCGGCCGAGCCGCTGATGACCCGCGCGTGCGCCTACGCCGGGCGCAACTTCACGCGCGAGGAATGGGCGCTGCTCATGCCCGACATCGACTACCGCGTCACCTGCCCCGAGTGGCCCGGCGCGCCCGAGCCGGACGCCGGCGCCGCGCCGCGCCCGATCGTGCGCTGAAGCGGTGATCGTGGGTTGCTGTCCGGGGTTGTCCGGAATGGCCCCCTATCGCCCGTTGTCGGCTGCACGCGTGAGTCGCACGCACCCTCGCTGCCACCTCACGAACGCTTCGCCCACCTTTGTTCCGTGGGGGCGGACGATCCTGTCCTGGTTCGCGCTTGCACCGGGAACCATGTATGCTCGGCCTGGCTTACTCGCCCTCTGCCGCGCACGGCGCGGCCCCTGTCCGCCGCCCGGTCTATGGCCCCGCTCGACCCGCACGCCGAGGAGCCGAACCTCGTAGATACCGCCGCTGCGCGGATAGGGACGGCCCTGAACGCCAAGTGGCGGCTCAACGACCTGCTCGGCGTCGGCGGCATGGGCGCGGTGTTCGCGGCGACCCACCGCCGGGGCTCGCGCGCCGCGGTCAAGGTCCTCCACATCGAGTTCGCGCGCAATGCCGAGCTGCGCGATCGCTTCCTGCGCGAGGGCAAGATCGCGAACCGGGTCGATCACCCCGCGCGCGTCGCCGTGGTCGAGGACGACCTCAGCGACCGCGGGGAGCCGTTCCTCGTCATGGAGCTGCTCACGGGCACCACCCTCCAGCGGCTGGCGAGCAGCCAGGGCGGCACCCTCCCCGTCGCGCAGGTGCTGCCCGTGTTCGACGTCGTGCTCGACCTGCTCGAGAAGTGCCACTCGATCGGCATCGTCCACCGCGACATCAAGCCGGCGAACATCTTCGTCACGAGCGCCGGCCACGTGAAGGTCCTCGATTTCGGCATCGCCCGGATGCGCGACCCCGAGCGGCAGGCGACGCGCGCGGGGCTCACGTTCGGCACGCCGGCGTTCATGTCGCCCGAGCAGGCGATGGGCGTGTCCGGCATCGACGGCCGGTCGGATCTCTGGTCGGTCGGCGCGAGCCTGTTCACCCTGCTCTCGGGCAAGCGGCTCAACCGCGGCCGGAGCGAGTCCGAGTCCTATTTCCTCGCGGCGACGCAGACCGCGCCGTCGATCGCGACCGAGGTCGCCGACCTGCCGGTCGAGATCGTGGCGTTCGTCGACAAGGCGCTCGCCTTCGAGCGCGGGAGCCGGTTCCAGAGCGCCGCCGCGATGCGCGCCGAGCTCCGCCGGCTGAGCGCCGCGAACGCCGCCGGCCAGCTGACCCCCTCGCGCGAGAAGAAGGCGCCGCGCGTGCTCGTCCGCGGCAACGACGCCATCGACGAGGAGCAGGAGCCGGCGTCGACGGCCGTCGTCGAGCAGACCTGCCAGCGGCTCGTCGGCGTCTGGAAGCAGCTCGCGCTGGTGCTCAGCAATATCCGCCAGTACGGGTGGAGCCACCCGCATGTGAACAAGGGCATCCACTTCGCGTTCGACGAGATCACGCGCACGCTGTCGCAGAACCCGCTCGGCGTCCGCTGGGAGGTCACCCCGAGCGCGTTCACCTCGGGCGGCCAGCCGATCTGGCAGCCCGACAGGCCGCCGTTCGATCGCATCCCCTACCAGCTCTTCGCCGACGGCGTCCGGAGGATCCAGATCAAGGCCGGCATCACCGAGGCCGAGCTCCGCGACTTCGCCGCCATCCTGCTCCGCGACCAGAGCTTCGGCATCGGCGAGGACGACGACGCGGTGACGGCGCTCTGGGACCGCCGCTTCGAGCACATCGCCTACATGGCGATCGACCAGTTCGCCGAGGGCGACGTCGACCTGGAGGATTTCGAGGAGCAGTGCAGCGAGATCGCGGTCGGGGCGCGCGCCCTCGCGCAGATCGAGAGCCTCTGGGACGAGAGCTCGCTCGCGGGCAGGGCGCTGCAGAGGAACGTCGAGGCGGCGCTGGCGGAGACGGGCGCGGCCGCCTCGGCGCTCGCCGTCGACCCGCTGACCCGGAGCACCCTCGGCGCCCAGATCGCGCTGCCGTCGGAGCAGTGGACCGAGCGCTACATGGAGGCGTTCGTCGACGGCTACGTCGACGCCGTCCGGCACGGCGACGCCGATCGCATGACCGGGGCGCTGACCGCGTGGACCGCCGACCAGATCGTCCTGCACAGCTACGAGCTCGCGTTCGAGGTGCAGACGATGCTCCGGCGCGCGTTCTCCACGCGGCTCGAGGGCGTCCAGCGCGGCGGGGCGGGCGCGGCGAGCAGCCGGCGGAGCGCCGCGCTGCCGCAGCTCTCGCCGCGCGCGATCGACAGGGCGCTCGCGCAGGCGATGTTCCCGGTCGAGGCGCTGAGGGCGATCCTCGACGACCTCGCGACGACCCCCCCGGAGGAGCCGGCCGCGACCGGCGCCGCGGCGCAGCCCGGCGCGGGCCGGAGCCTGGCGCCGCTCGACCCGGCGATCGTCGAGGGGCTGGCCCACGCGCTCGACGCGCTCGAGGATGGCTCGCTCTTCAGCGCGGCCTGCCAGTGCCACGGCGCCGCGCAGTCCGAGCGCCTGCGCGAGATCCTGTTCGCGTACATGCGGCGGTGGGCGCCCGGCCGGGAGGCCGAGCTCGGGGACCTCGTCTCGCGCGCCCCGGCCCCCCTCGCCCTGACGCTCATCCAGCTGCTCGCGCAGCTCAAGACCCTCGAGGCGCTCGCCGCGCTGGAGGCCGGCTTCGCGAGCCCGCACGTCGAGGTGCGCATCAGCGCGCTCGCCGAGCTCCCGGACGCCGCGGGCAGCGAGGGCGCGACCGGCCCGGGCTCCGCCGCCGAGCGCGTCCGGGAGGAGCTCCAGAAGCTGCTCGACGACCCGGCCCCGCCGGTGCGCCGCGAGGCCCTGCGCCTCATCGGCAAGCTCGGCGTGCTCGCCGCGGGCCCGACGCTCGTGCGGCGGATCGTCGCGCCGTCGTTCCACGACCTGCCGGGGTCGGAGCGGCGGCAGTGGCTCGAGACGGTCGCGCAGCTGAACCCCGCGCGGGCCGAGAAGCTCGCGATCGAGCTGCTCGAGAAGCGCCAGCTCATCCCCTCCGAGGCGATCGAGCAGACCCGCGAGCTGGCCGCGCACTTCCTCTGCCAGGCGCGGAGCTACGAGGCGCTCCGCGCGGTCAAGGAGGCCACAAAGCCGCGCTGGTGGAACACCCCGCCGGTGCGCGACGCCGCCGCCCGCGCCGCGGTCGCGATCGCCGCGCGCCTCGTCGCGCCGACCCGCCCGAGCGATCGCCCGCTGGCATCGCTGCCGTCGCCGCGCTCCCCCGAGGCGAGCGCGCCGCCTTCCCGCGCGGCGCGCTCGCCGGTCTCGGTCCGGCGCGCGAGCCAGGGCGGACCGCTCAGCCTGCCGGACCAGCTCGAGCCGTGGAGCACCCCGCGCCCGGGCTCCGTGGGCGGCGACGCCGGCCGGCCCGCCTACAGGCCGCCGATGGTCTCGTCGGTGCCCTCCTCGACAAGCTCCGCCTCGGCGCCCCCCACCTCCGCGCCGTTCAGCAGGCGCGGGCCGCCGCCGCCCTCCGCCGCCGCCGCGTCCAGCCCGACCGCCGCGCCGCCCCCGATGCCGCCCTCGATGCCGCGCCCGGCCTCGCCGCCGCGGTCCCCCACCCCGCCCACCGGCGCCGGCGCCTCACCGTACAGCGCACGTCAAGGCCCCGCGCCGTTCACGCTCGGCCCGCCGGCCCGCCCCGCGATCGAGCCGGCGCCGAGCAGCGCGGTGCCGTCGACGAAGCCGGCGCCGTCGCCCCGGGGCGGGAGGAAGCCGTGAGCGAGGAGAAGGCCAACGTCCACGAGATCACCGGCGACACGGCGATCTCGGGCGTGAAGGCCGACGGGCGGCGCCGCGCGGCGCTCGGCCTCGTGCAGATGATCTACCGGCTCGCGAAGGCGTGCCTCCTGCACAGCGACTCGAACCAGGCGGTGCTGTCGCTCGTCCCGTCCGCGATCGACAGCATCGTCCAGTTCTGCGAGCTGTCGGGGAGCGAGGCCGCCACGCTCGTGTTCGCGGGCAACACGCTCTTCATCAACGGCCAGATGCTCCGCGCCTCGCGCGAGACGTACGAGGTCGCCCTGGAGCTCGGCAGCTTCTTCGAGGCCTGCGACGTCTCGGAGCTCGTGCTCGACAGGACGGTCCGCCGCGCCGAGCTCGCCGCCTTCGCGCGCCTCCTCGCGGACGCGCAGCGCGACCGCAGCATCGCCGCGCGGCTGCTCCAGTCGAGCCTGCGCGGCGTCCGGGTCCGCAAGCTCACGAACCCGTTCCCCGGCGGGGCCATCGAGGGCGACGGCACCCGCATCGGCCGCATCAGCCGCACCTACGCGGCGGCGATCCTCGTGATGCGCGGGTTCTACGCGGCCCTGCGCTCGTCCGAGGCGGAGCTGCCGCAGCGGGTGAAGCGCGTCGCGCAGAAGCTCGTCGCCGCGGCCGAGGAGGACGCCCGCCTCCTGCTCTCGGTCGCCGCGGGCAAGGTCGCCGACCCGGACGAGGCGGGCCTCAGCGTGTCGACGGCGATCGTCGCGCTGGGCATCGCGCGCCAGCTCACGACCGACCGGCGGATGCTCGGGAGCCTCGTCACGGCGGCGCTCCTCTACGACGTGAGCAGGCTGCGGCTCACGCGGGCGCTCGCGGGCTCGGCCGGCGACGACGAGCCGGCCGCGCGCTCGCTGCTCGAGCGCAGCCTGAGCGACGACGAGAAGGAGCGGCTGTCCGCGAGCGCGGCGGTCATGCTGACGGCGCTCGGCAAGCTGCACGCGCCGTCGATCACGCGCACGGTGATCGCCTACGAGGCGCTCTCGCTCCGTCCGGGCGGCCGGCAGGGCCCGCTCTACGGCGGCCGGCGCAGCCCCACGGTGCTCGCGCGGATCCTCGCGGCCGCCCGCCAGTTCACGGAGCTCCGGGCGGCGCCGTTCCCGGTGCTCGATGGGTCGTCGGGCGGCGGCTCGTCGCTCGACGCCGTGCTCCAGCGCATGCTCTCGGGCGCCGAGAGCGCGACCGACAGGGCGATCGGCAAGCTGCTGATCGGCGCGCTCGGCATCATCCCGACGGGGACGTTCGTCCAGCTGAGCACCGGCGAGCTCGGGGTCGTCCTCGCGACGCCGTCGTCGCCGGCGTACTTCGCGCAGCCGCCGGTGCGCATCCTGTTCGACGAGC
>JAICEP010000404.1 GCA_025924095.1 Sorangium sp. | reverse complement strand
CTCCTCCAGGAGCTCCTGCGCCAGCTTCACATCGTCAAAACGGCTGCGGAAGCCGTGGAAGCCATCCATCGTGAAATGGGTGAGGTTCTTGCGTGCCTTGTGCATGTTGCCCCTTCGTCGATGAGTTGAGCGATGCTACTCCACGCGGAGCAGGCGCGAGCGGAGAAATTTCGCGAGCTGCCTTCCGTCTGCACATTCGTGTGCGCCATCCGATGATCAGGTGGGGAAGCCGGATACAAGCATGGCTGTCTTGCGGCCATGACCCGCGATCCGCTGCCGCTTCGCCCATCGGCTCACCTCGCCGTGCACGATAAGCTCGCCGGGACGGCGCACGATACGGCAGCGCTCGCCCGCCGCCGGGCCCCCTCTGAGAACGGCCGCCGCCCCGCTGCGCTGCGGGAGCGGCAAGGCCCGCGGGGAAGGCAGGAGACGCTTGACTTCAAAAAAAGTCTTTCATTTGGCTTCCAGGCGGCGTGATGAATGGCTTCCAGACCACGCGCCGAATCGCTTCCGGACCGCGCGACCGGCGGCGCGCATGTCGGTCAGGCAGCGCAGGAGTCGTGTAACTGGACGATATCGATGGGGCGCTCGGCGTCCAAGACGGGCCTGTCTTCCGCCCCGCGCGCGGCGGGGCGCTCGAAGCCCCCTTTGCGGCGCCCCGAGGCCGTTTCCCCGGTCCCCAGCGCGGCCCGGCGCGCGCGCTCCCTCCGGGGATCACGCGCTGCGACAGGCGGGTTGGCCCCGGAAGAGAGCCAGAACCTCTCTCGCCTTCGGGATGCCGGCACACTGAAAGAGTTCACCAGGACGGCCCGGACACCCTCGGGGCGCGCGTTGCGCCGGCGGAGGAAATCCACCTGCTGTGGATCAGGTGGCGGGGTGCGATAAAAATTGAAGCCCAGGTGTCATCCATCGTTGCCCCGGCGCGCGCAGGCGTAGAATCGCCGGAGCTATGACCCGATCCCCCTCCGACAAGGACGCGCACAAGAAGGCACCGGTCAGCCCCGTGTCGTCGCGAGGGACCCCGCCGGAGACGATCCCGTCGCGCGGCAACACCATCGGCAGCTACGTGCCGCCGGCGCCGCACCCGGCGCGCAACAACAGCAGCGGCCTGCCGCCGGCGCCGGCATCGAACCGCGGCGGCAGCACCCTCCCGCCCCCGCAGCTCGCGCCGTCCCCGACGCGCGGCAGCCACTTCCCGACCGACGCGCGCGTGCGGCGAGAGCGGCCGAGCGGACCGAACGTGCCGCACGGCAGCCCCCCCTCGCAGGAGGCGCGCTGGCGCGAGCGGCCGATCGGCGCGGCCGCGGCGCGCGGCGGCCAGGCGTTGCAGGATCCGTTCGATCGATGGGACCCGCCGGAGGGGCCGCTCGCGATGCCCGCGACCCAGCCGCCCGAGCCGCCGAGCTCGCGGGTGCCCGAGATGTCGCGCCACGACGACCCGGGCCGCGGCCACGCGCCGGCCTCGTCGCCGGGCAGGCGCGTCTCGCCCGGCGGCCCGCCCTCGGCGCATCAGCCGGCGGCCCGCCCGTCGGCGGGGCGCGAGCCGCAGCGGCTCCACGAGCCGCACGGCGGGGGGCACGACCCGTACACGCCCATCAACCAGATCCTCGGCTACACGCGCCTGCTCGTGGCGTCGCTGCAGGGCAAGGTCGCGCCGCAGCACATCGAGGACATCCGCAACATCGAGCTCGCCTCGCGCAAGCTGCTCGGCATCGTGCAGGCGATGGAGAACGGCGATGAGGACGCGCCCTCGAGCGTGAACCTCAACGTCAGCTCCCCGCGCGAGGAGCCCGCGCTCCAGGCCGAGATCGAGGGCGGCGGGCGCGGCGCGATCCTCGTGGTCGACGACAGCCGGGGCAACCGCGACGTGCTCTGCCGCGTGCTGCAGAACAACGGCTTCCGCGCGGTCGCCGCCGAGGACGGCCCCCGCGCGCTCGGGCTCGCCGCGCGCGAGCGCTTCGACGCCGTGCTGCTCGACGTGAACATGCCCGGCATCAGCGGCCTCGGCGTGCTCTCCGCGCTGCGCCAGAGCCGGTCGCAGGCGGAGCTGCCCGTGATCATGGTGACCACGCGGGGCGCGAGCGAGGACGTCGTCGAGTCGCTCAAGCTCGGCGCCAACGACCACGTGACGAAGCCCATCGACTTCGACATCCTGCTCGGGCGCCTCGACACGCAGCTCACGCTGAAGCGATCGCGCGAGCAGCTCTCGCAGCTCGCCGGGGAGCTGTCGGTCAAGAGCGAGTTCATCCGCAAGACGTTCGGCCGCTACCTGAGCGAGGACGTGGTGAACCGCCTGCTCTCCTCGCCCGAGGCCCAGCTGCTCGGCGGCGAGGAGCGCGAGGTCACCATCATGATGACCGACCTGCGCAGCTTCACCACGATGACCGAGAACATGCCGCCCGAGGTCGTCATGCGCCTCTTGAACGGCTACCTCGGCGAGATGGCGCGCATCATCGTCTCGCGCGGCGGCACGATCATCGAGTTCATCGGCGACGCGATCCTCGCGCTCTTCGGCGCGCCGTTCGCCACGGGCGACGACACCCGCCGGGCGGTCGCCTGCGCGCTCGAGATGCAGATCGCGATGGACGCGGTGAACGAGAAGAACAGCGCGGAGGGCCTGCCGACGCTCCAGATGGGCATCGCGCTCAACACCGGCCCGGTGATCGTCGGCAACATCGGCTCCGAGGCGCGCACGAAATACGGGGTGGTCGGCTCGCAGGTCAACCTGACGTCCCGCATCGAGTCGTGCACGGTGGGCCGGCAGATCCTCATCGCGGACACCACGCGCCGCGCCGCCGGCGGCGGCATCCTGCTCGGCCAGAGCCACGCGCTGGCCGTCAAGGGGTTCTCGAACCGCGTGCTGGTCCACGAGGTGCTGGGCCTCGACAACCCCGAGCGGCTCTACCTGGCCGAGCGGCGCGTCGAGATCCTCGCGCTCTCGTCGCCGCTGCCGGTCGTGTGCGCGCGCCTCGCGGGCAAGCGGGTGGAGGGCGAGCCGCAGTCCGCCTTCATCCTCGGGCTCTCCCCGTTCGGGGCGGTGCTGCGCCTGCACCCCCGCCCTGCGCCGTTCACCAACCTCCAGCTCCACCCGTCCGTGGCGCTCGCGGAGCAGCTCGGCGGCGAGCTGCACGCGAAGGTGATCGAGCTCGACCCGCGCGCCGAGGACGTGGTGCGCATCCACTTCACGTCCTCGCCGCCGGGGCTCGCCGCGCTCGTGCAGGAGCTCCACCGCGCCGAGGCCTAGCGCCTCGGCGCACAGAGAAGCTCGTCTCCGGGTGTACCGGAGGTGTTGCCGGGCCGCCCGGCTCCGTGGACGACGGCTCCGCGCGATCTGAGGAGGCGGCTCGACACACCCTCTTCCAGCGCACGAGCGACGGCTTCGTGCTGACCGACGAGGGCGCCGCCGTACGGCGCGATCAAGGCGCTCCTTGTTGACGGCGAACCCGAGAAAAATCATGACGCGTGGAAGAAGAGGAGATCATGACCATGATCAATAGGCCTTGGATCATCGCTCTCGCCTCGCTTGCCCCCGTCATGGGCTGCGCCAGCGAGCCTGAGGGCACGAATCCTCGGGTCGAGGCCCCCGCGGTGGGCCCGACGTTCCACAAGGACGTGGCGCCCATCCTGCAGAAGCGCTGTCAGGGCTGCCACTCGCCCGGCGAGATCGCGCCCTTTGGTCTGACCGACTACGCCGAAGTGAAGCAGGTCTCGAGCCGGATCGTGGCGGTGACGCAGGACCGGACGATGCCGCCCTGGGGCGCCATGGAGACGGACGAGTGCGCGCCGCGCTTCGGGTGGAAGGACGACAGCAGGCTCTCCGACGCGGAGCTCGCGACCCTCGAGGCCTGGCATGACGCCGGCGCCCTCGCGGGCGACCCCGCGGACGCGCCCCCCGCGCTAGAGCCGTCGGCGCTCCACGGCCTCGAGGGCGTCAGCGCCACCATCGCGCCCGCGAAGCCGTACGTGACGAGCGGCGAGGAAGACCAGTTCCGCTGCTTCGTCATGGATCCGAAGCTCACGCAGGACACGTTCGTGAACGGCATGAACGTGGTCCCGGGGAACTCCAAGGTCGTCCACCACGTGGTGGTCTTCACCGACCCGCACGCGGAGAGCGACGCCCTGGCCGACGCCGACGGCGGCTACGAGTGCTTTGGCAGCGCCGGCGTCCAGGACACCCAGGTCCTCGGCGTGTGGGTGCCGGGCGGGCGACCGACCGAGTACCCTCCCAACGCCGGCTTCCTCGTCCCCGCGGGCTCGAAGCTGGTGATGCAGGTCCATTACCACCCGGCGGGCACGGTCGCCGAGCCTGACGAGACAAAGCTGGAGCTGCGATTCCTCCCGGAGCCGCCGGAGTACAGGGTCGTCTTCCTGGCGTTCGGCAACTTCCCATCGCAATGGCCGAACGGCGACGGTCTCCAGCCGGGGCCCAACGACAGGGATGGGGTCGAGTTCTTCGTCCCGGCAGGGGTCAAGGACCACACCGAGGTCATGAAGATCACGCTCCCCGAGACGTTCATGGGGGAGTCGCTGGTGGATGGCATCAGGCTCTACAGCGCGATGACCCACATGCACTATGTCGGGACCGACATGAAGGTCGATGTTCAGCGCCCGAGCCCGCAGGGCGGCGATCCGGCCGACGAATGCGTGGTCCAGACGCCGAGGTGGGACTTCAACTGGCAGCAGACGTACACCCTCGATGCGCCGATCGACGAGCTCCCTGTCCTGAAGACCGGCGATATCATGAGCGCGCGTTGCCTCTACGACAACACGATGGACAATCCCTTCGTGAGGAGGGCGCTCCACGAGGAGAACCTCACCGCTCCGAGGGATATCGTCCTCGGCGAGAGCTCGCTCGACGAGATGTGCATCGGCCTCTTCAACGGGTTCGTCAAGAACTGACGGGCGCTCGGCCCGCCCGCTCTGTCGCCGGGCCTCCGCGGCCCACGCCGCCCCTTCCGCGCCGCCGGCGTCTCATGGCCGCTCGGTCAGCTGAAGCGCGCCCGGATCGGCGCCGGGCTCTCGCAGATCGGGCACGCGTCCGCGCGTTCGGCGACCTTGCCGCAATCCTTGCAGTCGACGCGGTAGCCGTGGAACCCGGGGTCGTGCAGCTCGACGCTCGTCTGCGCCTTGTTCGCGCGCTTTCCTTCGTACTTCACGCGCGCTGGCACGAACGCGATGAAGCGCACCTCGATGTGCTCGCACCGCGGGCACCGCTCCGGCGCCGCGTACGCGTTGGTCGTCGTGAGCCCGCGCGCGAGGCCGCCTTCGTCGTGGCACCGCGGGCAGCGATCGTCCTTGAACAGGAGGTGCTGGCACGCGCCGCACGCGATCTCGTACAGCCCGTCGACGAACATCTCGCCCTTGTAGACCCACTTGACCGGACCGACGGGCTCGCCCTCCATGAGCGGCACGAGCCCGTCCACGTAGGAGCGCAGGTTGAGCTGTCGTCCCCCGCACGAGGGACACCCCGCCTCGACCATCTCGGCAAACGCGCGCTCGGAGAGCCTGCTCATGTGCGCCGCCTTCTAGCACGGCTCGGCGGCGCGCGTGCCCCCGGAGAAGGCCGTGAGCGTCGCAAGGCGCGATCCCGGGCACGGCGACAGGTCATCCATGCATCGAAGGCGCCGCCCTCACGCCAAAGTTGACATCCACCATCGAGCGGCGCATCCAAGGGCAGCTCGCGCAGCGCAACACGGCTCCTTCACGCGGCCACACACACCGAGGTAGCAGACGCACATGCGTTCCCTGACCGTCGCGGGCCCTGCGGGCGCGCTCCACATCGTCGATCACGCCGCCGCGGGCGCTCACCTCGCCGCGGGCGCTCATCCCTCGCACGAGGCGCTGCCGGTCGTGCTCGTGCACGGGATGGTCGGTCACGCCGGCTTCTGGGAGGCGCCGCTCGCGCACGTCGCCGGCCGGCGCCGCGCCGTGGCCATCGACCTCCGGGGACACGGCGCGTCGGAGCCCCCGTCCGACGCGGACTACGCTCCCTCCGCGTGCGCGGCCGACGTGCTCGCGGTCCTCGACGCCCTGGCTCTCCCCCGCGTGGCGCTCGTCGGCCACAGCTACGGCGCGCTCGTGGCGCTCGCCGCCGCGGGCGCCCATCCGGAGCGGGTCGCGCGCCTCGTGCTCGCGGACCCGCCCCGCGACTTCACGCAGATCCCGGCGGAGGTCCAGGCGCAGCACTTCCCGCCCTACCTCGCCGCCCTCGAGGCGGACAGCTGGCGTGACACCGCCCTGGCCACCTTCAACGAGGCGCTCGCGGGCAGCACGCCCGCGACGCGGGAAACGGTGCTGGCGCGCGTCGCCTCAACGCCGCACGACCGGATCCTCCGCATGTCCCGGGATTTGCTGGAGTTCGAGGCGGTGAACGCGCTGGACCGCTATCTCGCCGCCCCCGGCGCCCGCGCCCACGCTATCCTCGCCCCCTCGAACGCGTGGCCGCAGAGCCTGCACGTGCTGAGGCCCGCGCTGACGTCCCCCGTGCTGCCGGGAACGAGCCACTGGCTGATGCTCGACGCCCCGACCCTGTTCGCCGCGGAGCTCGAGGCCTGGCTCGACGCCGCGTGAGGGAGCGCGCGCAGGCGGGCCGGGCGGTGGTCCCACCGCGCCGCGCCGCGAGCGCCTCCTGGTCCTTTTCGGCGGGGCGTTTCCGGCCCACACTGCCGCCATGCGCGACGACGACAGCTCCCAGCTCACCGCGAGGACCCTGGCTCACTACGAGGATCACGCCCTGTCGTTCTGGGAGGGCACGCGCGACCACGACGTCTCGCAGAACCGCGCCGCGCTGATCGCGGCGCTGGAGGGGGCGGGCCCGTTCACGATCCTCGATCTCGGCTGCGGCCCCGGGCGCGATCTCGCGGCCTTCCGCGCGGCGGGGCACCTCCCGATCGGGCTCGACGGGTCGGCGCAGTTCGTCGAGATGGCGCGGCGACACGCCGGGTGCGAGGTGCTCCACCAGGACTTCCTGCACCTCGATCTCGGGGCCGAGCGCTTCGATGGGATCTTCGCCAACGCGTCGCTGTTCCACGTGCCGGGCCGCGAGCTGCCGCGCGTGCTCCGCGAGCTCCACGCGGCGCTCCGCCCGCGCGGCGTGCTGTTCAGCTCGAACCCGCGCGGCGACGATCGAGAGGGGTGGTCCGGCGATCGGTACGGCTCCTACTGGTCGCTCGAGCGGTGGCGCGAGCACGTGACCGCCGCCGGGTTCGACGAGATCGAGCACTACTACCGTCCGGCAGGCCGGCCGCGCGAGCAGCAGCCGTGGCTGGCGTCGGTGTGGCGCAAGCGCTGAGTAGGGCGGCGTAGCGTCGAGCCGCTGCCCGGCACGCCGGCTCCACGACACCGGCAGCATCACGATCACCGGCAAGGGCACGCTCCTCTACGGCGAGGGGTTCCTCGATCGCGCGGTGATCCTCGATGGCAGCATCACGGTGGCAGGCGAGGCGGTGCGGCTGCGCGGCCTGACGATCGCGGGCGATCTCGTCTCAAGAGGCAACAATTTCGGGATCAGCTTCT
>JAICEP010000403.1 GCA_025924095.1 Sorangium sp. | reverse complement strand
GGTCATCCTCGGCGCGGTCCCGTCGGCGAGGAAGATCGCCCCCGATCTGCCCAGCGGCATCGACGCGTTCTTCATGCGGGCGCTGGCGCGCGATCGGGACAAGCGGTTCCAGAACGTGCGCGAGATGGTCAACGAGCTCGCGCGCGTCGCGGGCGCGCCGCCGTTCTTTTCGCTCGCGGGCGACACCTCGCTGGGCGCCGGCTGGTCAGGGCGCGGCTCCGGCGGGGCGCCGGGGCTCGCCGACCCCGGCACCCCGCCGGTCGGGCAGCTGACGACGCTGCCCATCCAGCGGCGCTCGGACCCGAACGATGTCCGCGCCTCGACGCAGGGCACCTTGACCGACGCGATCAACCTGTCGGCGCCGCACACGGCGCGCGCCGCCATCGCGCGGGCCGCGGGGCGCGTCGCCATCGGGGCGACGATCGCCGTCGTGGGCGTCGGCCTGGGCATCGCCGCGCTCAGCGGATCCTCGGCCGACGGCGACCGGACCGCGACCCGAGCGTCCGCGGCCGACTCGGCGCCCGCGCTCGCCGCGCCGTCGAGCGACGCGCCGGCCGGGCTCGCGACGGTCCCCGCCAGCCCGAGCGCCCCCGAGGCACGCACCGCGGCGGCTCCTGCGGTGGTGCCGGCCCCGTTGCCGCTCGACCCGGGCGCGGACGCGGGCGCGCCGAACGCCGCCTCCCTGGCGCCGGCGCAGGCATCGCCCGTCCCCTCCGGGGCGGCGGCGCAGAGCGCCGCGCCCGCGCGCCCCACGTCCCCGGCCGCCGCTCGGGCCGCGCCGAAACCGGCGCCGCGCAAGACACCACCGGCTCCTCGCAAGAAGTCCGGCGGGCGCGGGCCGGACTGGGGACTCTAGCCGGGTGGCTCCGCGCCCCCAGAGAGCAGGAATGCGCTTCCGAGCCGCGGTGATGGGTACGCTCCTCCTGGTCACGCTCGCCGGCGCGGGGGCGTCGGCGCAGGCCCCGCCCCCGTCGGCGAGGACGCGACAGGCGGCCGTCACGTACGCCAACCAGGGGTGGACGGCCTACCGGGCCCGCCGGTACCGGGAGGCGCTCCAGGCCTTCCGGCGCGCCGAGGCCACGGTGCATGCGCCGACCTTCCTGATCATGGTCGCGCGCTCCTGCCACAAGCTCGGCCGCCTGACCGAGGCGCGCTCGGTCTACCAGCTCATCGTCGACGAGCAGCTCTCGGCCGACGCCTCGCAGGCGTTCCAGCAGGCCCAGGCCGAGGCGAGGACGGAGCTCGAGGCCGTGGCGTCGCGCATCCCCACCGTGGAGATCACCGTGACGGGCGCGGGCTCGGGGGGCGCGCAGGTGGCGCTCGACGGGTTGGACGTGCCGCCGTCGACGGCCGTCGCGCGCGATCCGGGCAGCCACACGCTGGCCGTGGGGGCGCCTGGACGACGCGGGCTGACGAGGCAGATCGTCCTCAAGGAGGGGATGAGGACCCGGGTCGAGATCGATCTGGCGGCCGGAAAGGTGCGGATCTGGAACGACGGGCCCGAGCACGGCGCGGGCGGCGAGCCGCAGCCGGTCGGCCCTGGGCAGGTCGCGGCCGACGCCGGCGCCCGGGAGGGCGGCGAGCCGCAGCCAGTCGGCCCTGGGCGGGTCGCGGCCGACGGCAGCGCCCAGGAGGGCGGCGACGCGGCGGATGGACGCCCGAGCTCGCGCAGCACCGCGGTCGTGATCACGGGGCTCGCCGCGACCGCCGTGGGGGCGGGGCTCGGCGCCGCGTTCGTGCTCATGTCGAACGAGAAGGCGAGCTCGCAGCAGCTCCTCCTGGGGCCGGCCTGCACGGACCCTGCGCGCTGCCCTGGGCTCGATCTGCGCGGGTACAACGACCTGGGACACGCCAAGGCAGACCTCGCGAACGCGGCGGTCTGGAGCTTCCTGGCCGCGGGCGCGGCGGGGCTCGGCACGGTGGCGTACGTCCTCCTGACAGGGCAGCCCGACGCGCGGGACGCGACGGCAACCAGCCTGTCGGTGATCCCCATGCCGGGCGGGCTCGTCCTCAGCAAGCGCTGGTGAGGTTTCCGAAGAGAGGGATCTTCCCGATGGTGCGCAACGTGTCTTGGAGGTGGATGGGCTGGGCGCTCTCGCCGATCGTCCCGCTTGTCGCGCTCACCGGAGGTAGCTGCGTCTTTTTCAGCTACGAGGATGTCGTCCCCGGCACGGGCGGAGCGAGCGGCAGCGCCGGTGGCAGCGTGGAGCCGTGCGGGCAGGGGGGAGGCGGCTGCGGCGTGGCGCCCCCGGAGGAGGGCTGCGCCGGGCCGGGGAGCCATATCTCGACGTGCCTCATCGACGATGGCTTGATCGCGCGGTACTTCCTCGACGCGTACGCCTCGGATGGCAGGCTCGTCGACTCGGGACCGGAGCCGGGGCTCTCGCTCGACGTGGTGCGGGACGGAGAAAAGCTCACGCTGGAGGGCGAGGCGGGGCGCGTGGGCATCCACTGGTCGACCCTCGGCGGCAACG
The DNA here is from genome assembly GCA_025924095.1 of Sorangium sp. Taxonomy (GTDB): domain Bacteria; phylum Myxococcota_A; class Polyangia; order Polyangiales; family Polyangiaceae; genus Sorangium. The sequence goes on along the minus strand of JAICEP010000403.1, from coordinate 5,050 downwards.
CGCGCGTGGAGGGTGCGTTTCTGTCCACCTCCACGCCCCCGAGCAAGCTCCTCGTCTCGAAGGCGGAGCTCACGCTCGAGGCCGTGGTGAGCGTGACGGCCGCGGCGGTCGAGGGCGTGCCGTCTCGCATTCTGTACGTCGGGACCGGTACCGGAGAGCTCGGGAAGTACTCGCTGAGCGCGGGCGACCCCGACGCGATGGGAAACCGAGAGCTGCAGTTCCACGTCTTCGTCGGCTCCCAGGCGCAGTTCGTGGGGCAGTGGTTCATTCCCGCCGAGGAGATAGAGCGGCCATGCGTCCTGCACGTCGTGCTGAACGCCGCCGACGGCGTCGTCGATCTCTACGTGAACGGCGACGCGCGAACGAACGTGATGCAGGCGCGGCCGCCCGCCGACTACGTCTTCACGTGGGCGGAGCCGACGTGGTATCTCGTGCTCGGCAACAGGCGGAGCGGCGGGCGCGCTTTTCGCGGCTCGATCCAGTATGCCGCGGTGTACGGCACGCCGTTGACTCCCGAGCAGGTGAAGGCCAACGCCGCGACGCTGGCGAAGAGCGACGACGGCCCCGGGATGTGACGAGGACGCCGCCCGGCGCGCGCCAGGACCGCCAGGGTGGCTTGCCGCGAGCGGGCCTGACACTCCTCCGCCCTCGCCCTCATGCCGTTCACGCCCCCGCCGTCACGAAGTCCACCAGATCGGTCAGGGTCGCTCCCATCGCGTCGGCGCTCACGCCCAGCTCCTCGGCCGGCAGGCCCATGCGGTTGACCCAGAACGTGGGATAGCCAAACCACCGGGCGCCCGCGGCGTCCCAGCCGGCGAACGGGACGAACAGGATCTCCTCGCGATCGAGGCCGAACGCGTCGAGCGCCATCCGGTACGCGCGAGGATCCGGCTTGTACGTCCGCGCCCGGTCGGTGCTGAGCACGTGATCGAACAGGCCTCCCAGGCCGGAGCGCTCGATCGCGGCGTCGAGCATCCCCGGCGTGAAGTTGGACAGGAATGAGAGCCGGATGCCCGCGCGCCTCAGCGACTCGAGCGCCGGCGGCACGTCCGGCCACGCGTCGAGATCGAGATACGCCCCGAGGAGCCGCGCCCGCTTGTCCTCGCCGAGATCGAGCCGCAGCGCCCGCTCGGCGAACGCCAGCGCGTCCGCCGTCACCTGCCAGAAATCGGCGTACTCGCGGGCCGCGACCCGGAGCCACGTGTACTCGAATTGCCGGGTGCGCCAGGCCTCGCTCAGCAGGGCTCCCTTGCCCGGACAGAGCTCCTCGGCGAGCGCGGCGATCGGCCGCGGATCGAGGATCGGAAAGGCGTCGAAGGCGATGGCCCTGATCTTCGGGCCCGCCGCCGGCCGCGGCGGCGCCGGCCCGCGCTCGGCGACACACGAGGCGGTCATGGCCGGCGGGGCCGAGCCCAGGATGCCTGTCGCGGCGGTCCCGGCCACGCGGTTGAGGAATTCACGACGACTCGAATGCATGCTGTCCTCGATCGGATCATCCGATGTGAAGCGCGCGAAATCACGCGGAACCACGCGGAACCACGCGGAATCACGCGGAATCACGCGGGGGGAGGCGACTATGCGCCAGGGCACGCGAAGACGCGCCGGAGACGAGCGCGCGAATGCGTGGAGGAGAGCATGCGCGCTCCGCCGTTGCCCGGCGATCCGCCATCGCCGTATACTCGCCATGCATCCTTGCATGGCGCGGCGCGCTCCCGGGCAGCCGCGCCCCGCGCGCGGGAGCCATGCTCGACTGGGACGATCTGCGCTACTTCCTCGCCGTTGCGCGGCACGGCAACCTCTCGGCCGCCGCGCGCGCGCTCAAGGTCACCCAGCCGACCGTGGGGCGGCGCATCGACGCGTTCGAGCGGCGCCTCGGGGCGAAGCTCTTTCAGCGCTCGCCGTCGGGGTTCGCGCTCTCGGCCGCGGGCGAGACCGTGCTCGGCCACGCCGAGCGCATGGAGCAGGGCGCGCTCGCCGCCGAGCGCGCCGCCTCCGGCCGCGACGCCGGCCTGAGAGGCCACCTCCGCGTCACCGCGTCCGAGTGGCTCGCCGTCCGCGTCCTCGGGCCGCTGCTCGTCCCCTTCCTCGCGCGCCACCCCGCCATCTCCGTCGACCTCATCGCGGATGCGCGCTGGCTCAGCCTGCCGCGGCGGGAGGCGGACATCGCCCTTCGCCCCGCCGCGTTCGAGCACCAAGAGGTCTTCCAGCGCGAGGTCGCGCGGATCGGTTTCGGCCTCTACGCGTCGGAGGCCTACCTCGCCGAGCGCGGCCTGCCGGACTGGGACCGGCAGTGCGAGGGCCACGCCCTCGTCACGATGAACGACGAGCCGCCGGCCATCGCCGATCTGTCATGGCTGCGCGCCGTCGCCGCGAAGGCCCGCGTCGCCGCCCGCACCAACGGCCGCGAGACCCAGGCGGCCATGGGGGCCGTCGGCGTCGGGCTCGTCTGCCTGCCGCGCACCCTGGGCGACGCGACGGCGGGGCTGCGCCTGCTCTCGCCGCCGTCGCCGCCGCCCGAGCGCGCGCTGTGGCTCGGGGTGCACCGCGACACACGCGGGGTGCCGCGCGTCAAGGCGCTCGTCGCGTTCGTCATCGACGCCCTCGGGCCGCTGCGCGGCGCCCTGCGGCCCGGCGCGCGGCCGCGCGAGACCCGGTGACGCGCGCCCCCGGCTACCGGCCCTGGTCGAGCTGACACGCCCTGTGCGCCTCGAAGGCAGGCGCGCAGTCCATGTGCACGAAATCGGTGTCGCACGCCGACTCGCGGGAGCCCAGGCACTCGAAGAGCGGATCGAGCCACGCCGAGATCTCCTCGCAGGTCATGAACGACCCGATGCGGACGATCCCGCCCATGCAGTCGAAGTACGGCGCGGTCAGGTCGTTGCAGGGGCGCGGCTCGGAGAGCAGATCGACGCAGGCCTCGCGACAGCCGGGCTCCCGGCACGCCGTGTCATCGAAGAGCTCGCAGAAGAAATCGCACGAGGCCCTCACGGACTCGGCCGAGCCCGTCCCGCTGGAGCTCGCCGTCTGCGGGCCCGCGCTCGCGCGCGACGTCGCGTTCGCGCTCGACGTCGCGCTCGCGCCCCCGGAGCCGTCGTCGCCCCCCGGGGAGCCGTCGACCACCACGCTCCCGCCGCAGGCGCTCGCCCCCGCGAGCGCGACGAGCGAAGCCAACCGCGCTGAAAGCAGCGTCGTTCTCATCCCCGGGAGCCTACACCCGGGCGGCCAGGGGAGGGGCGCTCGCCGCCGGGCGCCCCCGGCCGATCACTCCACCGCCTGCGACTGCTCGATCGCGTCCTCGCGGCGCTCCCGGCGGTTGCACGCGAGCACCTTCTTGCGGACGCGCACCGCGTCGGGCGTGACCTCGACGAGCTCGTCGCCGTCGATCCACTCCATCGCCGTCTCGATCGTGAGCAGCCGCGGGCTGGCCAGGAGGACGTTCTCGTCCTTGCCGTGGTTGCGCACGTTGGAGAGCTTCTTCTCCTTGATCACGTTGACGTCGGTGTCGTTCGGCCGGTTGTGCTCGCCGATGATCATCCCCTCGTAGACCTCGACGCCGGGGACGATGAAGAACATCCCGCGCGGCTGGAGGTGGTGCAGCGCGTACGGGGTCGCCACGCCGATGCGATCGGCGACGATGGCGCCTGTCGGGCGGCGCATCATCGGGCCGCCCCAGGGCGCCCAGCCGTCGAACATCGTGTTGAGCAGGCCCGTCCCGCGCGTCGCCGTCAGGAACTCGCCACGGAAGCCGATGAGCCCGCGCGACGGCACCCGGAACTCGAGGCGCGCGCGCCCGAAGCCGGGGTTCGTCATCTTCACCATCCGGCCGCGCCGGCCGCTGAGGCGCTCGGTCACGATGCCGACGTAGGTGTCCGGCGCGTCCACGACCACGAGCTCGACCGGCTCCATCACCTCGCCGTTGATCTCGCGCGTCACGACCTCGGGGTTCGAGAGCTGCATCTCGTACCCCTCGCGCCGCATCGTCTCCACGAGGATCGCGAGCTGGAGCTCGCCGCGGCCGAGCACCACGAACGTGTCGGGCACCTCGGTCGGCTCCACCCGGATCGCGAGGTTCTTCATCGCCTCGCGCTCGAGCCGCTCCTTCAGGTGACGGCTCGTCAGGTACTTCGACTGCTTGCTCTTGCCGGCGAACGTCGACGTGTTCACGCCGATCTTCATCTTGATCGTCGGCTCCTCGACCACGATCCGCGGCAGCGCCTCGGGGCTCGCCGGATCCGCGATCGTGTCGCCGATCGTGACCGCATCGAGCCCCGCGATGGCGACCACCTCGCCCGCGACGGCGCTCTCGACCGAGACCCGCTTCAGCCCCTCGTAGGCGTAGAGCATCTTCACGTAGCCGCGCGACTGCCCGTCCTCGCCGAGGAGCGCGACGTCGGCGCCGGACCGGGCGGTGCCCCGGACCACGCGGCCGACCGCGAGCCGGCCCACGTAGTCGTCGTGGGTCGTGTTGCAGACGATGACCTGGAGCGGCCCGTCGGGGTCGCCGGAGGGGCCGGGGACCCGCTCGAGGATCGTCTCGAAGAGCGGCTCGAGATCCGTGGCCTCGTGCTCGAGCTCGCGCTTGGCCTGGCCGAACTTCGCGACCGCGTAGAGCGTCGAGAAGTCCATCTGCGGGTCGCTCGCCTCGAGATCGCAGAAGAGGTCGAACACCTCGGAGAGCACCTCGTGGGCGCGCGCGTCGCTCCGGTCGATCTTGTTGATGACGACGATGATCGGGAAGCCGCGCTGGAGGCACTTCGAGAGCACGAACCGCGTCTGCGGCAGCGGGCCCTCGGCGGCGTCGACGAGGAGCAGCGCCCCGTCGGCCATCATCAGCGTGCGCTCGACCTCGCCGCCGAAGTCGGAGTGGCCGGGCGTGTCGACGATGTTGATCTTGACCCCGCGGTACCGGATGCTCGTGTTCTTCGCGAGGATGGTGATGCCGCGCTCCCGCTCGAGGTCGTTCGAGTCCATGACCCGCTCGGCCACGACCTCGTTCTCTCGGAAGGCGCCCGACTGGCGCAGCATGTGATCGACGAGGGTCGTCGTCCCG
>JAICEP010000402.1 GCA_025924095.1 Sorangium sp. | reverse complement strand
GCAGCGCATCGCGCAGCTCGAAGCGGAGCTCGCCGCGGCAAAGAGCGAGCTCGTAGGAGCGCGCGATGCGCTCGCGCAGCTTCGGCGCGCCTACACCCGGCTTCTTCAGCTTGAAGAAGAACGGATCGCCCGGCGCCACGGCAGCGAACTTGCGACCGCCGGACGGCTGCCAGAAGTTGACCTCCTGGAACTCCGGCGCGCCACCAGGAAGGAGTACCAGTCGAAATCTGTGTTGCCGACGTAACCTCGCACGCCGTTGCTGCTCCCCCGTGGAAACTATCAGATGGGCGGAGCCAGGGCGACGTGCACGAGCGCGCGATCGCCGATGCGCTCGGCGGCCGGGATGTAGCCGGCTGGCGTACCGCTGCCGAGGCCGTAGGTCGCGACGCTCCTCGATGAGAGGCGCCACCCAGGCGCCGCGAGCACGCGGCCCCCGCGGTCCCGACAGCCGTCACCTGCACGTCGCGCAGGCGCGCCGCTCAGGCGGCCTCTCGCCGCGCCCCCATCTCGTCGAGCGGCGGTATCCCGAACCGCGCGCGCACCTCGTCGAGCGGCAGGCGGACGACGTCCCAGAAGTCCCAGCGATCGCTCAGGTCGACCTTGCAAGCCGCGCCGCGCGCCACCGCGCGCAGCACCCTGTGCGCGTCGAAGAAGCCCACCTCCGGCGCGGCGATGGGCGTGATCTGGATCCCGAGGTGGAACTGCAGGAGCACGAAGATCAGGTAGGAAAACCCGTCGCGCCGGATGAACCCGGCCTGGAAGGAGCCGGCCTGGATCTCGCCCGCTGGGTCCGTGTCGTACTCCGCGAGCACGTGGCCGAGATCGTGAAACACCATGCGCTCGGCGATCGCGTGCCTGCTCTCGCCGGGGAACAGGAAGCCGCGCGCGGTGCAATGCTCCCAGAACGCCCGGCCGAACGTGCCCTCGGGCAGGAGCCCGAGCTGCTTGTAGCGGAGGGCCCGCGCGCGATCCGCCACGCCCGCGCCGAACAGGGGCCCCAGGAGCCTGCGCACACCGGAGAGGCCCGCTTCGTCCATGGCTTCGCGGATGAACGAGCCGAGGAGCCGGCGCCTCACGGCGGCCTGGGCGAGCCGCCTGTGGCCGCGCGCCACGAGGCGGAGCACGCCCACGCCCTGCTCGCGCACGCCGAGCGCCCGGCCGAGCGCCTCCACGGCGTCCACCTTGGCCTCCGTCACCTCGCCGTCCGCCATCGCGGTCACGAGCGCGAGCTGCACCAGCCGCTTGCGCCGGTGCCGATCCGGGATGGCGCGGGCCACCGCCTCGGGCGCGATGCGCGGGAGCGCGTCGACGACGTCGCCAACGTCGACGCGGGCCCCGTGCAGGGCCGCGATCTCCTCGAGGACCCCACGCTCCGCGGGCGCGAGCGCGAGCGCGCCGTCGGCCAGGGCCACCTCCCGGAGCGCGGCGAGCGCGGCCGGGATCTCATGAGACTCAAGCACGACGATATCCATACTGACCTCCTCTTTCCACAAGGGGTTTCACACACCACGCCTCACGCGAGATTCGATGAAGACACTCACTCTCGCCGGAACGCGCGGACCGCGGTCAGCATCGCCGCCGAGATCTCCTCCGGCAGCGACCTGGCCGTTTCCAGGATCACCCGCACCCGCTCCACGCTCGCCTGGTCGACGAAGCGGCGGCCGAGCGGCGTGAGCGCGAGCGTCTTCGCGCGCCGGTCCTCGGGATCCTCCTCCCGCGCCAGGAGCCCGCGCTGCACCAGGCCATCGGCGAGCCGGCTCCCGGCCGAGGCCGAGAGCCCGAGCGACGTGGCGAGGGCGGTGACGCGCATCGCGCCCTCCTGATCGACGAGGTGCAGCGCGGCCACCTGCGCCACGCTGAAGTCCTCCTCGTGCAGCGTCCGCGCGAGCGCCGCGATGATGCGCGAGAACATCATCCGCGCGAACTGCTCGATCGGCGAGCCCAGGACCTTTTGCTTGCTCACAATATTATTGTTTACGCATTTGTTGCGTGTGCGCAAGTAATTTTCGGCGTGATCGCGCGTGCGGGTCCGTCCGCCGCGGAGAACGGGCGAGGCCGCCGCGCGCCAGGCCACCGGCTCGGCGACGCGCCGCGCGGCCCGTCACCGGCGCATCACGTGCGCAGGCCGGTCACGTCACCTCGGCGCCGGCCGCCGCGCGCCGGTCACTTCCGCGCGCCGGTCACGCGGATCTCGCGGAGGCGCGCCCGCGCCGCCGCGTAATACGGCTCGATCTCCTTCGCCGCCGGCGTCCCCCAGAGGTTCTTCCGCTCCTCCGGGTCGCCCGCCAGGTCGTAGAGCTCGAACCGGGCGCCGCCCGAGATCGTCAGCTTCATGTCGCCGCGGATCAACGACCGCCGCGCGTCGTTGTACGGCCCGGCCGGCATGTCGATCAGCACGTCGCGCGCTGCGGCCTGCTCGCCGGGGGCGAGGAACACGTCGGGCAGGAGCGACGCGCCGGACAGGAAGTCGGTCGCGGGCGCGCCCTCGGCCGGGCCAGGGACCCGCATCACGTCGAGCAGCGTCGGCGCGACGTCGATGAGGCTGCGCCGCGCCGAGACCCGCGACGGCGCCGCGCCCGGCACATGGACGAGCAGCGGCACGCGCACGAGCTCCTCCCACAGCTCGAAGCCGTGACGGAACATCTTGTGCTCGCCGAACGCCTCGCCGTGATCGCTCGTCACGACGAACGCCGTGCGCCCGCCGAAGGGCGCCGCCGCGATCGCGTCGAGCAGCCGGCCGATGTGCCTGTCCGTGAACGCCACCTCGCCGTCGTAGAGGTCCCGCTGCGACGCCGCGCCGAAGTCGGGCACGTCCTTGTGCCGGAGATAGTCGGCGTGCGGGTCGAGGTAATGGACCCACAGGAAGAAGCGCCCGCCCGTGTTCTCGGACGACCCGAGCAGCCGCAGCGCGGCGTCGGTCAGCGCGGGGCTCGTCGCCTTGTTGTCGACGTCCCACGGCGCCCCCTCGGGCGGCGCCGCGGACATGTCCACGACGTCAAAGCCGCGATCGAGCCCGCCGAAGCTGCCGAAATAACGGTGCCCGTGCACGCTCATCGTGCGCACCCCCGCCGCCTTCAGGCGCTCCGCGACGAACGTGTCTTCCTCGCCGAACTTGTTGAAATGACCCCAGTTTCTGTGGGTCTCGCTCCCGTACTTGCCGATGAGCATCGGGCCGATGCTCTTGCCCGTGTACGACGCGAGCGCGTACGCGCGCTCGAATACCGTGGAGCGGGCCGCGAGGGCGTCGAGGTTCGGCGACACGGGCCGCGGGTTGCCCGCATAGCCGAGGTCCCAGCGGAGCGTGTCGATCGTGATGAGCACGACGTTCAGGTCCGCCGGCAGGCGCGCCGCCGGCGACTCGGCGCGCGCGGCCGCCTTCGGGGCGGGGGCGAGCGCGGCGAGGGCCGCGGCCGTCAGATCGCCGCCGGAGCAGTCGTCGTCGACGCCGTTGTCGAGGATCTCCTCGGCCAGCGGGTGGACGCGCGCGTCGCGGTCGTCGCAGTCGCCGCCGCCGAAGAGCGCGGCCGAGCGGTCGCCGTCGCGGTCGGCGAGGCGGCGCAGGATCGCGAGGCTCTTGCCCCCGACGGGCGCGCCGCGCTCGAGCGCCTGGCCCACCGCGGGCTGCGCGTTGAGCGCCGGGGCGGCGCGCGCGGTGAGCGCGAGCGGCAGCAGCGCGACGAGGAGCGCGACGGGGGCGCGCACCGTCCGGACGGCGGCGGGCGCGAGGAAGGCGGCGAGCGCGACGACGAGCAGGAGCGCCGGCGCGCGGAGGTCGAGCTCGGGGCGCCTGAAGACGCCGTAGATGCCGAGGAAGCCGCCCTCGCCGGAGACGCCGCCCGTCGCGACCCCGAGCGCGAACAGGGACGCGGCGATCCCGAGCGCGACGCCGCCCGTCACCGCCGGGTCGACGCAGGCCGGCCGCCCGTCGCTGGCGTTGGCGAGCGTGCGCCGGAGCGGCGGCGTCAGGGCGAGGACGGCGAGGCCGGCGATGAGGCCGAGGCCGAGCGAGCCCGCGGCCACGGCGGTGCCGACGAGCAGCGGGGCGGCCTCGAGCCCGAGCAGCGCGCGGGCGAGGTGCGCGCACAGGGTCATCCAGAGGAAGGCCGCGAGCACCGCGAGTGGCACGAACGCCGCGATGTCGGCGGGCCGGCCGATCGCCCGCACGCGCAGCGAGCCGATGAGCGTGGCCGGCGACGGCGGGTGCGACGGGTCGACAACGACCGCGCCGAGGCCCCCGAGCAGGCCGACGGCGAGCGCGACCGGCGCGAACACCCCGACGTCGGCGAGGTAGGTCGCGCGCTGGAAGGCGGGGTCGTCGCCCCCGCCGGTCAGGGCCCACCCGGCGTCGAGCGACGCGGCCACGACGCCGAGGACGCTGGCGCCGAGGGCGCTCCTGGCGAGCCGTCCTGCCCACGCGCGGGCCAGCGTCGGGACCGCGGGCCCCGGCGAGCTGGGGGGGCGCATCACGCCGGGCTCCGCTTCCGCGCCATGGGGTGGGCGGCGTCGTAGACCTTGAGCAGGTGATCAATCGACACGTGCGTGTACCGCTGCGTGGTGGCGAGCGAGGCGTGCCCGAGCAGCTTCTGGATGGAACGAAGGTCGGCGCCGCCGTCGAGCAGGTGGGTCGCGCAGGTGTGCCGGAGCGCGTGCGGGTGCAGGTCGGCCCGGCCGGCGCCGAGCGCGCCGTAGCGCTGCACGAGGGCCTGGACGCGGCGCACGCCGATGCGCGCGCCGCGGCGGGACAGGAAGAGCGCGCGGGGGTCGCGGGCGCCGGTCGTCGGATCGGCGAGCTCGTCGCGCCGCTCTAGATAGCGCTCGATGGCGGCGAGGGCGTGGGAGCCCAGCGGGACGATCCGCTCCTTGTCGCCCTTGCCGATGACGCGCACCGAGGCCCTGTCGGCCGGCTGCCGGTCGACGTGGGCGAGGTCGAGCCCGCAGAGCTCGGAGACGCGCAGGCCGGCGCCGTAGAGGGTCTCCAGGATGGCGCGGTCGCGGAGCCCTTCGGCCGTCTCGGCGCCGGGGATCTCCATGACCTCGGCGGCGGCGTCGACGTCGAGGAAGGTCGGCAAGGGGCGCCGGACCTTGGGCAGGACGAGCTGGGCGGCCGCGTTCCTGTCGATCTCGCCGCGCCGCTCCAGGAACCGGAGCAGGGAGCGGGCGGCGCCCACCTTGCGCGCGATCGAGGCGGGCGCGTGGGTGCGCGCGAGCGAGCCGAGCCAGCTGCGCAGGAGGAGCACGTCGAGGTCCTCCACCGCCGTCGCCTCGCTCGCGGCCGTCTCGTCGCGCGCGGCCGGAGCCTTGCTGGCGGCCGCGGCCTTGCTGGCGACCGCGGTCTTGCTGCCGGCCAGCGCCTTGCCCCGCGCCGGCGCGGGGCGGTGATCGGCGTTCGCAGCCGCCTTCTCGCGGGCGAAGCGCGCGAGCTGCTCGAGATCGCGCCGGTAGGCGGCCACGGTGTGGCGCGACGCCCGTCGCTCGGCCGTGAGGTAGGTGAGGAAGCGCGCAATCGCCTGCTCCAGCGTGGTCTCGCCGGATCGATCGCCGCTTCGCCGCGCGTGCATCACCGGTTTGCCCTACCACCAGGACGCGGCGGGAGGCAAAGACTCGCCGGCGGTCGAGCTGGAGCGCCGCGCAGCGGGCGCCTGCCCTGTGGGCGGTCTGCGAGGCAAGCCGCTGGCTCGATGAGAGGGCGGCGGCTGCCCGATCCCGGGGCGGGCGGCGGTCGTGGAGCGCGCCGCGCCGTGGCGATGCACCCGCTCGCCGCGGATCGCGAGGGGTACGGCCCGCCGTGACGAACACGGTCCGGCTCCCGCTTCCACGGTCCAGCCTGCTCGATGAGCGTCAGTGTCGACTCGTGAATTGAATCACCGATCCTCTCCGGGGGGTGCTCGGCCACCGTCTGCGACGGAGGGCCGCGGATCGCGCTCGTGATCCCGATATGTGTGCCGCTTTCGGTGTGGTACGAGGGCGGGCGCGCCGCCAGCGGCGCGTGGGGCGTGAGGAGCATGAAATGACGAATGCAGTCGTGAGCGAGCCGGCCACCGCGGTCCCGCCGAAGCTCTCCTTTGCTCAGACCATCAGGAGCTTGCCGCGCTCCTTCTGGATGGGCTGCACCATGGAAATGTGGGAACGGCTCGCTTACTACGGCGTGCGCGTGGTCATGCCCATCTACATCGCCCAGGCCGACGAGCCTGGGGGGCTCCACTTCAGCCAGCGGGACAAGGGCACCATTTACATGGTCTGGGCCCTCATCCAGTCGCTGCTCCCGATGATCACCGGCGGTTACGCGGACCGGTACGGCTACAAGCGCACGATCTTCATCACGGTCTGGCTGAAGATCATCGGCTATCTGCTGATGGCGACGCAGCGGAGCTTCACCGGCTTTCTGCTCGGCGTGGTCGTCCTCGCGACGGGCACGGCCCTCTTCAAGCCCGGGATCCAGGGCACGCTGGCCCAGTCGATGGACAAGTCGAACTCGTCGGTCGGCTGGGGGCTCTTCTACTGGCTCGTGAACGTGGGCGCGGCGATCGGCCCGCCGCTCGCCGGCTATCTCCACGGCATGGGCTGGCCGTGGGTGTTCTACGGCTGCGCCGCCATCATCTCCCTGAACTTCCTGATGCTGTTCACCTACCGGGAGGTCGACTCCGGCGCCGACAAGACCGCCGATGCGTGGCGGGTCTTCAAGGACACCATCAAGAACATCTGGGACGCGCGGCTCATCACCGTGATCCTGCTGCTCTCGGGGTTCTGGTTGATGATGTACCAGCTCTGGGACCTGATGCCGAACTTCTACACGGACTGGATCAGCAGCACCTCGTTCGTGCAGAACAACCCCTGGCTCCCGTCCTCCTGGCTCGACGTCAAGGATCCGCGCGGGGTCCAGCTGAAGCAGGAGAACGTGCTCAACGTGAACGCGGTGTGCATCGTCCTCCTCCTGGTCCCCTTCTCGTACCTGGTGGCGAGGATGAAGGTGCTCTCAGCGATGACGCTGGGGATCCTCGTCGCCATCGGCGGTATCCTCGTCTCCGGGACCACGTCGTCGCTTTATGTCCTCTTCCTGGGCATCCTGCTCTTCTCCATCGGAGAGATGCTGACCGGCCCGAAGAAGAGCGAGTATTTCTCGCTCATCGCGCCCAAGGGGAAGAAGGCGCTCTACCTCGGCTACGTGAACATCCCGGCGGCGATCGGCCCGGCGATCGGCGCGCAGATGGCGGGGATCCTGTATGGCACGCGCGGTGAGAAGGCCACGCTGGCCCTGCGCTATCTCGCCGAGAAGACCGATTTTGCCAAGGGGAAGTCCTGGAACGGCGACGTGGCGTCGCTCCCGGAGCTCCTCGGGGTGTCGCGCCAGGAGGCCTTCCGGAAGCTCCAGGAGGTGCTGCAGATCGACGCGACCGAGGCCACGCGCCTGCTCTGGGACACCTATCAACCCTACGAGATCTGGTACTCGTTCGCGGCGGTCGGGGTCGCGTCGCTCGTGGGGATGCTGCTCTTCTCGCGGCGATCGAGGCGGTGGAAGGACCTCGACGTGTAAAGCGCGGGGG
>JAICEP010000401.1 GCA_025924095.1 Sorangium sp. | reverse complement strand
CCTCCGGAGGCGGCGCTCGGCGCCGGCGCCGGGGGCGCTCCCGGCCCGGACCCGGGCAGCGCTCCCCCCGGGCGCACCTCCGCGACGGCGCCCCCGGGGGCCGCGGCGCCCGCCGCTCCGGCCGCGGCGCTCGGCTGGAAGAGCTGCTTGGCGCGCGACAGCAGGCCGCCGCGGGCGGCCGGCGCCGACTCGATGGCGTCGATCGGCCGGTCGTGGACCGCCATCGGAGCGGGCGCGACGGCCCTGGCCCTCATGACGGCAGGACCGCCCAACCTCGGACCGCCGCTGCTCCTCGGCATCGCGGCGAACGCGGCGGCCGGACCCGCCGGGCCGCGGCGGCTGGACATCCCCCACCCCGCCGGAGCGCTCACCGGCACCGGCCTCGCCTCGGGCTGCCCGTGGGCTCGCCGGTCGCCCGTCCGCCGCTCGATCACCACGAACGACGCGTGCTTCGAGGCGACCCGGTGCCGGACCGCGAGGTCCACGATGCGCTTGCGCATCGCCTCGGCGCGCTTGCCGGACAGCCCTCGCTCCGACGCCTCGAGCTCCCGCACCCGCGCGCCCGCCCACAGCGCCTCGAGCCCGGGCCGCGACGCCTCCGCCGCGAGCTCGACCGGCACCTCGAGGTGGAAGCGCTCTCCGCGCAGGCTCCCGCGCAGCGCCACGCGCCCCATCCCCGGCTGCCCGTAGCGGCCGTGCAGCACCCACGGCTCGCCGTCGACGAGCGCCGGGAGCTCGGCCGGCGCGAGCTCGCCGACGTCGACGCCCTCGAAGCGCGCCTCGAGCCCGGTGACCCGGATCGCCGTCGCCCGCGCGAACTGCGCCGTCACCTTCTCGTCGATGCGCTCGCCCGGGTGGATGAGCTCCGCGGCGCCCTGCGTCCGGCGCGCGAGGTCGTTCACGAGCAGATCGCTCACGTTCGTCCCGATCCCGAACGTGTAGACGCGCACCCCCTTGCCCAGCGCGGTGACCCGATCGACGATCTCGGCTTCATTGCCCACCTGACCGTCCGTCAACAGCACGACCACGCGGTCCCGATCCGTGTCGCCGAGCAGGCCCACGGCGGCGAGCAGCGGCTTCAGCATCTCCGTCCCGCCGGACGCGACGAGGCCCTCGACGAACGCGTCGGCGGCCTCGAGCGTCCGCTGCGTGAACGGGGCGAGCGACGGCTGCATAGCCCGGAAATCGTTGGAGAAAGCGATCACCCCGAACCGGTCTCCCTCGGCGAGGTGGCGGAGGCACAGGCGGAGCGCGCGCTTCGCCTGGTCGATCGACTCGCCCTGCATCGAGCCCGACACGTCGACGACGAACACGACGTCGCGCCGGGCGGACGACCGCTGCGCGTCGAACAGGTCCGGCACCACGGTGAGGGCGAAGGTCCCCTCCCGGCCGGCGGCCCTGTCGCAGACCAGGCCCGCCTGCACGCCCGGCGCGCCCGCGGCGATCAGCACGATGTCCCGATCGAGCGCGGCCTTGTCGCTCCGGAGCGACACGCGCTGTCGCCCCCCCTCCTCGCGGCGCACGGCGAGCGCGTGCGAGGGGCTCTCGATCGCGACGTCGCGCCCGAGATCGAAGACGATGTCCACGGTGATGCCGTAGTCGACCCGCGCGATCTCGGGGGAGATGCGGTCGGCGTCGGGCACCTCGTCCGTGGGCTCGTGGACGCCGTGCGCGGCCCGCTCGCCCCCGGTCGCGCCGGGGATGTAGCGGGGCGCGACGAGGGTCGGGATCATGAGCCGCAGCGCCCCCTCGTCGGCCTTCAGCGGCTGCACGAACGCGACCTCGACGACCGTCTCCTCTCCGGGCAGGAGGTTGCCGACGCTGGCCGTGAACACGTTGCGCCGCTCCTCGTCGAGCAGCGCCGCGCCGTGGCCTGTGGCGATGGCCTCATCGTAGGCCTGGAACGCCTCTTCCCGCTCCTTGACCTCCCCCTCGAGCCTGCGGCCGGCGCACTCCATGGCGAAGCCCGCGATGCTCGCCTCGCTGGGCAGCGGGAAGGTGTAGATCGCCTCGATCGGCCGGCGCTCCTCGTTCCGGTAGCGTTGCCGCACCACGAGCCGCGCCACCCCGCCGAACACCTCCCCCGAGAGGGAGACGCCGAGCAGCGGGACCGGGTGGCCCTCCGAGGAGCGTAGACACGACATCGGCGTCGTCGCCGGGCGCGAGGGATCGGTGGACGGAATCATCGCGAGCCTTTCGGGGCAGGGGTTGCGTAACGAGACTCGATGTCGAGGGCGATGCGCAGCGAGCGCTCGGGCGCGTCGCTCCGCACGTGGAGCTCCACCCCGTCGGCGATCTCGACCCGCTCCCAGCGCCCGCCGCGCGGCGCTCCGGCGGCGGGGGGCTCTGCCGCGGCCGCCGCCGCCGGACCGGCGCAGCGAGCCGCCTGCGCGGCGGGCGGCGCCCCCGCGGCGAGCCGTTCGATCTCGTCCAGGCCGGCGCCAGCGAGGCGCGCCTGGATCTCCTCGAGCGGCAGGTGCGCCTGCTGGAGGACCTTGATGGCGCGGAGCCGGGCGAGGTGCTCTCGCCCGTAGGCGGTGTCCTTCCCGCGGAACTCGGGGGCCGGCAGGAGGCCGCGCTGCACGTAATACCGCACCGTGCGCGGCGCCACGGCCGCCTCGCCCGCGAGCTCGTCGAGCTTGTACGTCGTCACGGGGAGCATCCTGGATCGCGACACTAAAACTGTCAAGTAGACACTCGCCTCGATAGAGAGCCCGTCGAGAGAGCTGCTTTTCGTCGGACGGCGTCCTGCGCGTCGGTGGACAGCATCGGAAACCTGTGAGCATCTGACAATTTCGGGCGTACCCCGATCTCCCTGTGAAGGACCTGGTGCGTGACGGCATCAAGGGTCCTGGGGTGGAGTGAATGAGGAGGACCGCGGCTCACATGAAGCTCACGAAATTTGCGCTCTTTGGGATGATCGCTCTCGCCGGGTGCGTAGGGGAGGAGGAAGGAAAGGAGGAGCAGACCGGGCAGATCGAGCTGAACCTGATCGGCTCGGCGGCCTCTGGCAACGCGTACCGCCTGCGCGACGGGATCGTGATGGTCCAGGGCCCTCAGGACACGATCTTCTTCAATACCGAGGACGACCCGAACCGGTTTCGCCTGAGCGCGGCCGTCCCGCCCGGCGGTTATTACACGTTTCTGCAGGAGGGTTGGCGGCTCGAGCGCCTGAACCTGGACAGCTCGATCGAGCCGGTGGAGGCGCAGCTCCTCTCGCCGAACCCCGTCTGGTTCGACGTGTTCGCGAACCAGAACACGACCGTCGCGCTGCGCTTCCGGGTCGGGGCGGACGACGTGGTGCTCGACCAGGGCTCGTTCGACATCGTGATCGAGGTCGAGGAGGAGCAGGGGCCCGCCGAGTCGGTGCTGTGCACGGACGACAGCGAGTGCGGGTCGGGCGAGACGTGCTGCCTTGCGGGCTTCATGGGCACCTGCACGGGCCTCGGGCCGGGCGAGACGTGCCCGCTACCCGACCTGACGGTCTCCGCGGACGAGGCGCAGCTCAGCCTGAGCATCGGCCACGAGGCCTTCCCGGCGGACAGCTGCGCGATCGTGGAGGGCTGCGTGGGCGGGGCGGGCGATCGTCGCCTGATGCGCTTCTCGACGGAGACGCCGAACGTCGGCGGGGCGGACCTGATCCTCGGCGATCCGACGCTCGTCGAGGGCTTCGAGTTCTCCTCGTGCCACGGCCACTATCATTTCGAGGGGTACGCCCGGTACGAGCTCCTCGACGGGACCGGCGCGGTCGTCGCGACCGGCCACAAGCAAGCGTTCTGCCTGCTCGACAGCTCGCCCGTGGGCATCCCGGGGTCGCCGACGACGCCGCGCTATCACTGCGGCTTCCAGGGCATCCAGCGCGGCTGGAGCGACATCTACGGCGCCGGCCTCGACTGTCAGTGGGTCGACATCACCGGCGTGGTCCCGGGGGACTATGACCTCCGCATCACGATCAACGCCGATCGCACGCTGCCGGAGAGCGATTACGGCAACAACACGATCGAGGTCCCCGTGACCATCCCGGAGGATGTCCCGACGGTCCCCGGGGATCCGCTCGCGGCCTGCTCCTCTCCGGTGGGCGGCGAGGGACGCGACTGCGGCTGGTCGATCGCGCCCGGCCACGAGGGCGTGGCGTGCGCCCCTGGCGCGCCGATCACCGTGGGCTGCGGCTGCCCTGCCGGCACCTGCGGGGGCGACCCGATGCTCCGGGTGTGCGACGGCGCGTCCGGGTGCGCGGCCCTCGAGGCTCTGGCCTCGGTGGATGACGCGTGCGGTTACTGCCCGCAGGCGTCGTTCGTGTGTCCGGAGAGCGGCGTCTACACGGTGCTCGTCGCGTCGTTCGACCCGTTCTCGTCGTTCACGTGCGACGTCGCCGCCTCCGCCCCGTAGGCGGCGATCGGCGCGCGGTCCACCGCCCTCACCGTCAAGGAGCTCACCCGGGCGTCCTCTGACGTCGTATTCTGGCCGATGAGGAGGAAGTGAGCGCGTCGTTCGGCGTAGATCGTGACTGAAGAGGGCGGCCGTGCTCCGGGACAGCCCCGGTTCAAGGCGCATTTTTTTTCGCGGAGGGTCGGGTCGACACCCCTGCCATCCTGCCGCACAGCGCACGACTCGGACGAAGGGCGGCCGGCCGCGGCAGGATGCTGACGAGAGCGAGCCCGACGCGACCGGTTCCCTGCAAGCCAATCAGGACGTCGGCTCGAGAGCCGCTCACGAGAAAGCCCCGATGATCTCGCTTCCTTGGCCACCGAGCTCCACGGCGCAGCGCTCCGCGCTGGTCCTCGCTCGGTCGCCTTTTCACGGCGCGGCGATGCGCTTCCTCCGGAGATCCACGACCGCCGCAGCGCTGCTCGCAAGCACGCTCGCGCCGTGCCCCGCCGCCGCCGCGCCCGACACGCCGCTGCCCCATGCCAAGCCGCCGGCGGAGCCGTCCGGCGATACGCCGCCCGCCGCACCGTCCCACGACACGCCGCCGGCGGAGCCGTCCCACGACACGCCGCCCGCCGCGCCGTCCCGCGATACGCCGCCCGCCGCGCTCGTCCCGCCCACGCCGCTCACGGCGCTCGGCGCCGACTACCCGGACGGGGCGCACGGCGACGCGACAGTTCGCCTCGTTCTCACGGTCAACGCGGACGGGACCGTCCGCTCCGCGGTCGCCGAGGAGGGGCCGGAGCCGTTCGCATCGGCCGCCGTGGCCGCCGCGACGTCATTCCGCTTTGCGCCGGCCACCCGGGACGGCGCGCCGGTCGCAGCCAAGATCCGCGTCGAGGTCCGCTTCACCGAAGCCGCGCCGCCCGCGCCGCCCGACGCCTCCGCGCCTGCACCTGCGCCCGCGCCTCCGGCAGCGGCCAGGGCGCCCGGGCTGCCGCCGGAGGCGCCGCGGTCGCTCGAGGTCACCGTGCGCGGCGAGCTGCCGGCGCCCGGCGTCTCCAGCCTGAGCCGCGGCGAGGTCAGGATCGTCCCCGGCGCGTTCGGCGACCCCTTCCGCGCCATCGAGATGCTCCCCGGGGTGACCCCCATCGTCTCGGGGCTCCCGTTCTTCTACGTCCGCGGCTCGCCGCCGGGCAACGTCGGTTACTTCCTCGATGGCGTCCGCGTCCCCTACCTCTATCACCTCGGGCTCGGGCCTTCCGTTGTCCATCCCGGGATCGTCGATCGCGTCGACCTCTATCCTGGCGGCTACCCGGCGCGTCACGGGCGGTACGCGGGCGGGATCGTCTCCGGCGAGACGACGCCGCCGCTCCCCTACTGGCGCGGTGAGGGCATGCTCCGGCTCGTCGACGTGGGCGGGCTCGTCGAGGGCCCCTTCGCCGGCGGCCGCGGGGTCGCGCTCGTGGGCGGCCGCTACTCCTACACGGCGTTGCTCCTCTCGCTCGCCGCCCCCGAGGTCGCGCTCGATTACTGGGATTACCAGGCCCGGCTGTCCTACGAGATCGTCCCGGAGGGCCGGGTGAGCCTCTTCGCGTTCGGCGCCCACGACTTCCTGGCGACTGACGAAGACGGCGAGAAGACGACCCTCTTCGACACGACATTTCACCGGATCGATCTCCGGTACGACCATGCGTATGGCCGGGGCAGCGCGCTGCGCGGCGCGCTGACGCTCGGCCACGACGAGACGGGGATCGGGGGAGACCAGCAAGCGCTGACGCGGAGCCTCGGCGCGCGCCTCACGCTCGCTCATCGGCTCCCCGACGAGACGACGATCCGCGCCGGCATCGACGCTGTGGTCGACGTCAACCAGCTCGATCTCGACACCGACGCCGGCGGCCCCCCGGGCGACGTCGCGCCGGACGACGATGTCCCCGTCGACGACTTCCTCTCGAGCCGTGTCGACCTCACGGTGGGCGGCTACATCGAATCCGACATCGCGGTCACCTCGCGCCTGCGCATCACTCCGGGGCTCCGGCTCGATCTCTACCACTCGGACGATACGGTCGCGCTCGCCGTCGATCCGCGGTTGTCGGCGCGGCTCTCCCTCGGGCGCGGCGTGACGTTCGTGCAGGCGCACGGCCTCGCGTCCCAGCTGCCGAGCTTCGTCGTCCCGATCCCCGGCGTCCGCCCGGGCCTCGACGGCGGCCTCCAGCGGAGCTTCCAGTCGAGCGCCGGACTCGAGCTCGCGCTGCCGGAGGACATCACCGCGACGGTCTCGGTGTTCCACAACGCGTTCTTCAACATGACCGACGCGCTCGGCTCTCTGGGCCTGGATTCGGTCGAGGACGCCTTCACGCTCCGCGCGCTCGGCGCCGCGACCGGCGTGGAGCTGTCGGCCCACCGGAAGCTCACGCGGCGCGTCGGTGGATTCGCGTCGTACACGCTGTCCCGCTCCACCCGCAGCATCGGCCGCACCCGGCAGGTGAGCTCGTTCGATCGGGCCCACGTGGCGAACGTCGCGCTGACGTACGACCTCGGCCGCGGATACAGGGCAGGCGGGCGCTTCGTGTTCTACTCCGGGCTTCCCCAGAAGATCGGCGGCGCGACGCTCCCGCCGATCGGCGGCGTCCCTGGAGGATCCGGGCCCCTCGCCGGCGGAGAGACGCGGTGGGAGCGGCTGCCGTCGTTCTTCCGCCTCGATGTCCGCCTGGAGAAGCGCTGGCCGATCGGGAAGTCAGGCTGGCTGTCGCTCGTCCTCGACGTGCTCAACTCCACGCTGTCGAAGGAGACCATGCCGGGGATGTGCGATGCGTTCTCGTCGTGCGAGCCGACCGAGTTCGGGCCGGTCACGATCCCGAACTTCGGCCTGGAGGGCGGCTTCTGACGGACGCAGCGGGACGAGATGGGCGTGTCGGATCCGTGCCCGGCACGCCGGTGGCGGGGTAGATGTAGACAAGGACCCTGTCACGGAGCAGCTCACCCAGATTCCATTCCTTACCGTCGACCCCGTGCATGTGGTGGGGTCGAGGAGACGGGGGCGAAGGCCTCGCGGCGTCGCCGCCTGGCAGCGGTTGCGGCCGGCCTGGTCGCGGGCGCTGGCCGTTTTCGGGTCGAAGATCCGGGGCATGCACGGCGATCGGCGAGCCTGGCACGGCCGGGTGACGCGATTTGTGTTCGGG
>JAICEP010000400.1 GCA_025924095.1 Sorangium sp. | reverse complement strand
GACTCCCGCGCCAGGAAGCGCAGGCTCTCGGGCGTCTCCGCCGCCTTCGCCAGCGCCCGGACGTAGTCCGCGAGCGCCGCCGGCGTGTCCGCCGACAGGAGGACGAGCTCCGCCGGCAAAGACCGCACCCGCCACGCCCGCGGCGCCGGGCCCGTGTACTCCTCGAGCGCCACGTGGAAGTTCGAGCCGCCGAAGCCGAACGAGCTCACCGACGCCCGCCGCGGGTGGTCGCCCGCGCGGATCCACGGCCGCGCCTCGGTGTTGAGATAAAAAGGAGTCTTTTCGATCTCGAGCTTGGGGTTCGGCTTGTCGATCTTGATGGTCGGCGGCAGCACCTTGTGGTGCAGCGCCATGATCGCCTTGAACAGGCCCGCGGCGCCGGCGGCCGCCTTGGTGTGGCCGATCTGCGACTTCACGCTGCCGAGCGCGCACCACTGCCGATCGGCGCGCCCCGACTCGTCGAACATCGCGCGCAGGCCCTCGAACTCGGCCGCGTCGCCGGCCTTCGTCCCGGTGCCGTGGGCCTCCACGAGCTCCACGGTCTCGGCGCCGTACCCGGCGGCGGCGTAGGTCCGGCGCAGCGCCTTGGCCTGCCCTTCCGGCACCGGCGCGTACACGCTCTTGCTCCGCCCGTCCGAGGACGAGCCGATCCCGCGGATCACCGCGTACACCCGGTCCCCGTCGCGCTCGGCGTCGTCGAGCCGCTTGAGCGCCACCATCCCGATGCCCTCGCCGAGCAGCGTGCCGTCGGACTTGTCCGAGAACGGGCGGCAGTCGCCCGACTTCGACAGGGCCGGCGTCTTGCTGAAGCACATGTACATGAAGGCGTCGTTCATCGTGTCGCAGCCGCCCGCGATCACGAGATCGGACTGGCCGAGCGCGAGCTCGTTCATCGCCATCGACATCGCCGACAGCGACGACGCGCACGCCGCGTCGGTCACGCAGTTCGTCCCGCCGAGGTCGAGCCGGTTCGCGATGCGCCCGGCCACGACGTTGCCGAGCAGGCCCGGAAAGCTCGACTCCTGCCAGGGCACGTAGCTGCCCGCGATCCTGTCGCAGGCGCGCTTCACCTCGTCCTCCGGATACCCGAGGTCCCGGAGCGCCCTCGCCCAGACCGGCCGCTGGATCCGGCTCACCATCGAGGCGAGGAGCTCCTGCGCCGAGGTGACGCCGAGGATCACGCTCATCCGCTCGCGGCTCATCGACTCGAACTGCCCCTGCGCCGCGTCCTCCAGCACCCGCTTCGCCACGATCAGCGCGAGCAGCTGCGTCGTGTCCGTGGCCGGCACGATCGAGGGCGGGACGCCCCACTCGAGCGGATCGAACGGCACGTCCCTCAGGAAGGCGCCGCGCTTCGCGTACGTCTTGTCCGGGGCGGACGGATCGGGATCATAGTAGTCCTCGATCAGCCAGTGGGTGCTCGGGACGTCCGTGATGAGGTCGGTTCCAGCGAGGATGTCGCGCCAGAAGCCGTGAGCGTCGAGCGAGCCCGGGAAGATGGCGCTCACACCGACGACAGCGATGGGCGGAATACGCGAGGACGAAGGGTGCATGACGGACCTCAGCAGGGGATCAGGCGCTCAGTCGAGCGGGCGAGGAGTGAAATAGAAGGCGGCGCTCGGCACGGGGACGCCGTATGTCCGGAGCTGCTGTGCGCGCGTGACAACGGCCGCGCCCTCGAGCAGGTTGCGCGCGACCTGGACCACGGTGCGGCGCTCTGGGTCCTCGAGGAACGACCCCTTGACCCAGCGGTTGAAGGCGCCCATGGCCGGGCCACACCAGATCTGGAAATCGGCGCGGCGCTTCGGGTCCCCGGCGATCGCCCACTTGCTGGACATGCCGAGATACCAGCGGAAGATCAGCGCCATCTTGTGCTTCGGCTCGCGGGCGGCGCGCTCGAGCTCGGCCGGGTCGCGCTCCGCGAAGAACCGCTCGCAGCCCGCCCACACCTCGTCGCACGACATCTGGAACTGCTCTCGCTCGATGCGCGCGCGCACGTCGGCAGGCAGCGACGCGATGGAGTCGTGGGCGACGTACAGCTCGTAGAGCCGCTGCGCGCGGACCCCGAACATCGTGCCGCGCTTGAGCACCTGGACCTGCACGCCGAGCTCGAACATGTCGGCGGCCGGCGTCATGACCACATCCGGGAGGTCGGCCTGGGCGAGCATCTTCTTGCCCTCGTCGGACAGGCCCGACTCGATGCATGCCTGGTTGACCGAGCCCGTGAGCACGTACGCGGCCCCGAGCGCGAACGCGGCGGCGATCGTGGACGGCGTGGAGAGGCCGCCGGCGGCGCCGACGCGGATCGGGCGCTGATACCCGTGCTTCGCCGCGAGCTCGTCGCGGACGCCGAGGATCACCGGGAACAGCGCGACAAGGGGCCGGTTGTCGGTGTGACCCCCCGAGTCGGCCTCCACGGTGATGTCCTCGGCGACCGGGAGGCTGCGCGCGAGCTCCGCCTCCTCCCGGGTGAGCCATCCGTTCCGAACACACGTATCGAGGATCTCGGCCGGCGCGGGCGACAGGAAGCGCGCGGCGACCTCCGGGCGCGAGATCTTCGCGAACAGGTGGTTCTGCCGGTCGATCCGGCCGTCGGGCAGGCGCCTTATGCCGCTGTAGGCGAAGCGCACGACCATCGGGTTCAGGCCCATGTAGGCCGCGGCCTCGGCCCGGCGGACTCCCTTTCTCAGGTAGAGCTCCACCGTGTCGCTCTCCAGCTGCGGCTGGTTTGGAGCATGGATGAGGTTGCACCCCCAGGTGGGGCCTTCCGTCCCGAGCGCAGCGATGATCTCATCGACGGCCTGTTCGATCCGGTGCAGCCCGAGGCCGGCGGCGCCGAAGAACCCCATCATTCCTGCCCTGGCCATCGCGATCGTGAGCCGCGTGGTGTGGATACCGTTCGCCATCGCGCCGGCCACGTAGGGGAAGCGCAGGCGGTGGACCTCGAGGAAGGAGCGGTCCCCGAGCCACTCCGGGTAGAGCGCCGGGAGCGTGCCGAGGAGCGGAAACGTGGGGACCCCGTTGACCTGATCTTCGCCGATGACGGCGCCGCCGCGCGACACGCCGACGCGCCCCTCCGGCATCTCGCGCACCACGTGCACCGGCTCGCGCACGCAGCAGACGGCCTCCCTCAGATCGGTCGACGTGAACGCGGGGAGCCACGGTCCGCTGCGCCAGATACCGATCGGCTGGAGGCCGGCGCTGCGGAGGGCCTGCGGTTCCTTAATCATGCTGAGCTGCCTCCCAATGACAAGCAGCCCCTCTGTAACATCCGTCGTCTCCGCCCCCCGGTAATGGTTCGGTCACGGAGCGCGGCACGGCCCGATCGCGGGATCCCCGGGCCCGGGCCATGAAAGCGCTTTCCCTCCGCGCTTACGCGGCCCGCGCCCTCGTGACGCGCCGCGCCTCCGCTCCCGCGGGCGGCTGAACGAGCCCTGTGCCGGACAGGAACAAAGTCTCTTGCTTTTTCCGCGCCCCGGTGGATCCGAGACTGGACCCTTCTCTCCTGACCCCAGCGACGAGCTCGGGCGACGCAAGCCCAAGACTGACTAGCTAGAGCGGCGGTCACCCGCACAGGAGACGGGTCCAGATCGGCGTCTCGACGCCCCCGGGCAGGACGCCGTTCACGCGGATCCTGTCGCGCGCGCCCTCCTTCGCCGCGACGCGGACCAGCTGCGCCGCGCCCGCCTTGGAGGCCCCGTAAGCGGCGATGCCCGGCTCGGCCTTGACGGCCGCGGCCGAGGAGACGACGACGGCCGTCCCGCCCTCGCCCGTCTTCCTGAGGAGGCGAAGGCCCGTCCGGAGCGTCAGAAAGACGCCATCGAGGTTGACGGAGAGGACGCGCCGCCAGTCGTCGAAGGACGTCTCCGCGATCGGCGCCCCGTGGGCGATGCCAGCGTTCGCCACGACATGATCGAGCCGCCCGAAGCGACGCTCGACGGCCTCCTCGATCTCGGCCCACGGGGCCTCGCTCCCCACGTCGCCGTCGCGCAGCAAGAGCTCCGGCCCGCGGAGCTCAGCCGCGAGCGCGTGCAGCGCGTCGCGGTTCCGATCGATCAGGACCAGGCCACCCACGGTTTGCGACAGCCTGCGTGCGGTCGCCGCGCCGATGCCCGACGCCGCCCCGGTGATGAGCGCAACTCGACCTGACATCTGCGGCGCTCCTCTACCACAGCGGAGCCGCCGCGTGAACCTGCGCCGACTCAAGGCGGGTGGACGGTAGAGGACACGCGCTCTCGCCGGCGCCGCCGGCCATGAGGGGTGTCTTCGACACGGCCGCAGCCGGCGCGCTTCCGCCGGGGCTCGACGAGAGCGACGGAAGGATTCATCCAGGGCACATGAGGGAGGACGGCTCGGCAGAGCCCGCGCGCTCGCTCAATATCCCCACCCAGCCGCTCGTGCTCAGCGGCTCGGTTCCTGTGCGGTCAAGCTTTGAGGTCGCTCGCGCTCGTCCTATGCTCCCGCGACAATAGAACGATGCGACGTCGCTACCGCCTCTCTGCCAAGGTCAGCAAGCTCCTCCAGGCCAGTCGAGCTCGCGCCGGACAGGCACAGACGTCCAGGGCGGCGCTGCCGGGCGAGGTGGACGAGGCGCGGAACGGCGCTGCCGGCAGCGCCGCGCGGGAGCAGGCGCGGGAGACCCTCGAGCAGCAGCAGGCGGTGCTCAAGTACGTCATCGCCAACGTCCCCCACGCCATCTTCTGGAAAGATCGCCACGGCAGGTTTCTTGGAGGAAATCAGAACTTCCTCAACGACACGAACACGAAGGTCCTGGAGAACCTCGTCGGCAAGACCGATTTCGATGTCTGGGGACAGCATGACGCGGATTCCTTCGTGCGCGTCGACCGGGAGGTCATGGAGCGCGGCACGCCGTTCCTCGACATCGAGGAGCCGCTGCGCCGCCCGGACGGCGAGCGGCGGGTCCTGCTCACAAGCAAGGTGCCCATCCGCGACGAGCGCGGCGAGGTGACCGGGCTCCTCGGGATCTACGCGGACATCACCGAGCGCAAGCGGATGGAGACAGAGCTCCAGAAGGCCAAGGAGGCCGCCGACGCCGCCGCCCGCGCCAAGGGGGAGTTCCTCACGGTGATGAGCCACGAGCTCCGGACGCCGCTCTCGCTCATC
Source organism: Sorangium sp. (assembly GCA_025924095.1). Classification (GTDB taxonomy): domain Bacteria; phylum Myxococcota_A; class Polyangia; order Polyangiales; family Polyangiaceae; genus Sorangium. The sequence goes on along the minus strand of JAICEP010000400.1, from coordinate 2,460 downwards.
CTCGGTCCGCTCGAGTCGCTCCTGTCCAGCCAGGACGAGCCGCTGTCGCCGCGGGTGCAGACGGATCTGGAGCGCATCCAGCGCAGCGGGCGGCGGCTCCGCCGGCTTGTCGACGACGTCCTCGATTACCAGAAGATCGAGGCCGGCAAGATGCAGGTCGACTGGGAGGCGGTCGACGTGAAAGAGCTCGTCGCGGACATGGTGGACGAGGCGCGCCCCGCGGCGGAGCGCGGCGGAGTGCAGCTGTCGCTCGGGGTGGATCCGGCGCTGCAGACGCTCCCCCTCGATCGGCGCAAGTTCGAGAAGATCGCGCTCAACCTGCTGGGCAATGCGCTGAAGTTCACCCCGCCCGGCGGCAGGGTCCAGGTCGGCCTGCGGGCGGCGAACGGCGAGTTCGAGCTGTCGGTCGAGGACACCGGTCCTGGCATCCCGCTGGACCAGAGACACCTGCTCTTTCAGCGGTTCCAGCAGATCGACGCGTCGGCGACGCGCAAGCACGAGGGGACGGGGATCGGCCTGTCGCTGGCCAAGGAGCTCACCGAGCTCATGGGGGGCACGCTCGGCCTGGAGAGCGAGCCCGGGGTCGGCTCCCGCTTCTTCGTGCGGCTCCCGCGCGCGGCGGACGGCGTGATGGCGTCGCGGGCGCCTCGCGCGGCGGAGCCGCCGAGCCCGGCGGAGCCGCCGAGCCCGGCGGGGGCGCCTCGCGCGGCGGAGCCACCGAGCCCGGCGGGGACGCCCCGCGCCGCGGACGACCTCGCCGCGCCCGCGCCCCGCACCGCCAACGATCCCGCCGCGCCCGCGCCGCGCATCTCGGACCTCGCCGCGCCCGCGCCGCGGCTCGCGGGGGCGACCCGCGGAGGCGGCCTCGCGAAGGCGCACGCGTCGCGCGTGCTCGTCGCGGAGGACAACCCGGACATGGCGTCTTACCTGGAGGGCATCCTGTCGGCCGAGCACGAGGTCGTGCTGGCGACGAACGGCCGGGAAGCGCTCGAGTCGATCCGGGCGACGAGGCCCGATGTCATCGTGTCGGACGTGATGATGCCCGAGATGGATGGCTTCGAGCTCGTCCGGCGGCTCAAGGGGGATCCCGAGCTCCGCGACATCCCGGTCCTCCTGCTCACGGCGAGGGCGAGCCGCGCGGAGGCCGTGGGCGGGCTCGATGTCGGCGCCGACGAGTACATGAGCAAGCCGTTCGACCCGCTGGAGCTCAGGGCGCGGGTGCGCGCGGCCGAGCGGCTGCACCGCGCCTATCTGGAGCTCGCCGCGAAGAACCGCGAGCTCGCGGCCGCGCTCGAGCGGCTCGCGGAGACGCAGGAGGAGCTCCTCCAGGCGGGCAAGATGGCGGCGATAGGCACGCTGGTCGCGGGGCTGTCGCACGAGATGAACAACCCCGTCTCGGTCATCCTGATGAACGCGCAGCTCCTGCTCAGGCGCCACCGGAAGGGGCACGGCCTGCCCGACGAGGCTGCGATCCTGAAGGCGCTCGGCACCATCGAGCGGCAGGCGAACCGCTGCTCGGACCTCGTGACGGCGCTGCTCGAGTACGCGCGCGGCAAGCCGATCGGCCGGCAACCGTGCGACGTGCGCGAGGCGCTCCGCCGCGTGGTCGACCTCTCCACGCCGCGGGCGCGCGAGCGCAGAGTAGAGCTCCAGGCGAACAGCACCGCGCCGGCGCTGCCCGCGGTGCTCGTCAACACATCGCAGCTCGAGTCGGCCCTGCTCAACGTGATCGGCAACGCCCTCGACGCCAGCCGTCAAGGCGGCGCCGTCGTCGTCGGGGCTCGCCCGCTCCCGCGCGGGGAAATCCACGGCGTGGAGATCGACGTGCGCGACACCGGCTGCGGCATCCGCGCCGAGGACCTGAGCCGCATCTTCGAGCCGTTCTTCACGACGAAGCCGCCCGGACAAGGGACCGGGCTCGGGCTGTCGCTGACGCACCGGTTCATCGAGGAGCACCAGGGCAGCATCCGTATCGAGAGCGCGATCGGCCAAGGCACGACGGTGCGCATGTGGCTGCCAGCCCTGCAGGCGGAGAGGGCGGGCTGAGGGAGCGCCCGGCACGAGGCGCAGGACGCCTGTGCGGCCCCTGGGGACCGCCGCTGCCTTGGTTACACACTTCTCTACGTTTCACCTCAGCGCTCGTTGTTCATTGTCTCCATGCCTCTTGACAGATCCATCCTCTCTGCGATGTCATCGTAGCGTCCGCAGGTGCCTCGGGCTAAGTGCCGATTTGCATTGCATCTGTCGAATCGGCATGTAGCCCGTTCATCCTTCATCGATTTCGCCCCCGTTCCCGTCACCTGCCGCGTCGGGCAATGATCTCGCGGCGAGCGTGACGTTCACGCACGGGTGCGGCGCACGATCGACGAGCCAAGGACGAGGAGAATCTCATGGGGCGGATTGGACGATGGAGTACGACGGTCCTCGGGCTGGCGCTGACGACGGCGGCATGCGGGTCGG
>JAICEP010000399.1 GCA_025924095.1 Sorangium sp. | reverse complement strand
GGGCGATCCGATCGCGGTGCGCGTGCACCACGGCGCGCTGCACGCGCGGGTCGTGGCCACGGCAGGACCGGCCGAGCCGCTCGTCGAGCGCAGCGCGCCCGCGGCGCCCGCGCCAGCCGCTGCGGCCGCTGCGGCCGCGCCCGCCGCGGCGCCCGCCCCGCCGGCGCGCCAGAGCGGCGGGTCGCGCGCTCCGGCGACCGGCCGCGCGACGAGGCGCGGCAGGGCGCAGCCCGGCGCGCCCGCGTGCGAGCAGCTCGGGCTCGGCTTCGCGGCCGACGAGCGCGCCCCGACCTCCGGTCGCGCGGGCGCCTCCGGCCAGGTCTCGGCGGGGCAGGGCGGAGCAGAGGCCGGCCCGGAGGAAAGGCATCATGTCGAACCCTGAGCGGCGAATGTTCGGTCTGGTCGGGCACCCGGTGGGCCACTCGGTCTCGCCGGCCATGCACTCGGCCGCGTTTCGGGCCCACCACCTGCCCCACATTTACAGCGCGTTCGACGTGCCCACCGGCGCGGAGCTCGCGCGCTTCGTCAGCGACATCCGGAGCGGCCTCATCGCGGGCGCGAACGTCACCATCCCGCACAAGCGCGCGATCATGTCGATGGTCGACGACGTGGACTCGAGCGCGGCCGACGTCGGCGTCGCCAACGTCCTCTGCGCGACCGAATCGCGGCGCGTGGCGGCGCATAACACCGACGTCTTCGCGCTCCGCGACGAGCTCTCGCTGCTCCTGCGATCCGACCCGCCCCAGGGGGACGATCCGGAAGGGCGGCACGGCGCGATCGCGAGCCCGCGGCAGCGCGCGCTGATCATCGGGGCGGGCGGCGCGGCGTTCGCGGCGATCGCCGCCTGCAAGCTGCTCGGCTACCACCTCATCAGCGTGACCACCCGGTCGTGGACCAGCACCGAGGCGATGCTGGAGTCGCCCGCGGGGCAGCGCGCGTCCGAGCTCGGCGCGCTCACGGCCCCCTGGCCGATCCCGACCGAGCGGTCGATCAGCAGCAAGTCCTCGGTGGCGCTGCGGCTCAACTGGAGCGAGTTCGCCGTCGCCGCCGACCTGATCATCCAGGCCACGAGCGCCGGGATGCTCGGGGGGCCGCCGGGCGAGGAGGTCACCAGCATCATCCCGTGGGACTCGCTCTCGCCGAGCGCGTGCCTCTACGATGTCGTCTACAACCCGCCGGTGACGCCGTTCCTCCGCATGGCGCGCGAGCGAGGGCTCCGCGCGTCCGATGGGCTCGGGATGCTGGTCGGCCAGGCGGCGCAGTCCTTCACGCTCTGGACCGGCCTCCCGGCGCCGGTCGAGGTGATGCGCGCCGCCGCCGAGGACTCGCTCAGGAAGGCCACCGGCGGTCGATGAGCTCTGACGGATCCCGGAGGCACGCTCCGCCTCACGACGCGCTCTCGTCCACGCCCGCGGCGTCGCGCGCCCAGGGCGCCGCGCGGGAGCACGCCTCGCCCTGGCCGCACGTCGAGGTGCGCGGCCAGCTCTCGATCGCGCGCAAGGAGTGGCTGCACACGAACGGCGCGGGGGCCTACGCGAGCTCGACGATCGCGTGCATGCACACCCGTCGCTACCACGGGCTGCTCGTCGCGGCGCTCGACCCGCCGCGGCGCCGGCACGTGATGCTCTCGCACGTCGACGCCAGCGTCCGCCCGATCCGGCAGCAGGGCGCGCCGGCCGAGCGCCGGGCGTCGTGGCCGCGGTGGGACCTCGCCAAGCACCAGTTCCCGGGCATCGACCCCGAGATCAGCTCGTTCTACCTCGAGCGCTTCGATCAGGATCCTCTCCCGCGCTGGGCGTACGCCCTGCCGGGCGGCGAGATCGAGGTGACGCTCGGCCTCGTGCGCGGCGAGAACGCGGCCGTCCTGCGCTATGCCTGGAGCGGGGCGGAGCCGGTGATGCTGACGCTGCGCCCGCTCCTCGCCGCCCGCCACATGCACCAGCTGCTCCGCGAGAACGGCGGCATCTCCCAGAAGGTCGAGCTCCGCGCCGGCGCGCCGCGCGGCGAGCCCGGCTCGGGGCGAGACCGCCCGTCGACCGGCGAGGTCCGGGTGCAGCCGAACCGCGCGCTGCCGCGGATCTGCTTCCGGTACCAGGGCACGTTCGTCGGCTCGCAGGACTGGTGGCGCCGCTTCGAGTACCTCGGCGAGCAGGATCGCGGCCTCGACTTCCTCGAGGATCTCTGGACGCCTGGCCACTTCGAGACGGTGATCGGCGCCGAGCCCGTCCACCTGCTCGTGGCGGTGGGCGCGCTGCCCGAGGACGAGCCGGAGGACCTGCTCGCGGCGGCGAGGGCGGCGATCCGCGCCGAGGACCCCGGGCCCCGGCGGCCGCTCCTGGAGCGGCGGCTCACCATCGCGGCCGAGACGTTCCGCGCCGACGCGGCCGCGCGGCCCGGCGTCGTCGCGGGCTACCCCTGGTTCGAGGTGTGGGGCCGCGACGCGCTCATCGCCCTGCCCGGCCTCTACCTGGTGCCGCGCAAGACCGAGGGGGCGATCCGCGTCCTCCGCGCGCTGATCGACGCCATGCAGGACGGCCTCGTGCCGAACCGGCTCCCCGACGCGGGCGAGCCCGCGGAGTTCCACACCGCGGACGCGACGCTCTGGCTGTTCGAGGCGGCCCGCCTGCTCGCCGACGCGATCGGCGACACGCACCCCTTCGTCACGGGCGAGCTGCTCGGCGCGCTGCGCGACGCCTTCGAGGCCGCCCTGCGCGGGACCCGCAACGCGATCCACATCACGGCCGACGGCCTCTTCGCCGCGGGCCGCAGCGGCGAGGGCGCGATGGACGGGCTCACGTGGATGGATGCGCGCGTCGCGGGCCGCGCGGTCACGCCGCGCGCGGGCTGTCCGGTCGAGCTCACGGCGCTGTGGGCGAAGGGCTCGGAGACGCTCGCGCGCCTCGCGCGGGCCGCCGGCGACGAGCGCCTCGCGGAGCGCGCGGAGGCGGCCGCGCGCGCGGCGCGCCGCGGCTTCGCCGGCCGTTTCTGGTGCGAGGCGACCAGCTACCCGTACGACGTCATCTCGGAGCACGCGGACGGCGAGGGCGCGTTCCGCGACGCCTCGATCCGCCCCAACGCGGTGATCGCCGTGGCGGTGGATCCCGCGTGCTTCACGCCGGAGCAGGCCGCGTTGCTGCTCGAGCGGGCCCGTCTGGAGCTCTTGACCCCCGCCGGCGTGCGCTCGCTCTCGCCCGCCGACCCGGCCTACGTGCCCCGGTACCAGGGGGTCCCCGAGGCGCGCGACAACGCCTACCACCAGGGCACGGTCTGGCCGTTCTTGCTCGGGTTCTACGCGCGCGCGGCCCGGCACTTCTCCGCGCTCGGCGAGCACGTCATCCCGCTGCTCCACAGGCTGGTCACCTCCGCGGCCGCCAACGAGATCGCGATCGGCCAGGTGCCCGAGGTCGCGTCCGGCGAGCCGCCGCACCACCCCGGCGGCTGCTTCGCTCAGGCCTTCAGCGTGGCGGAGCTCCTGCGCGTGCTCGCCTGGGATCTGCCCGGTCAGGACCCGGGCGGCGCCTCGGGCGCGCCGCGCTGAACGCCTGGCCCGCGCCGCGCGCCGTCAGCCCTCGCGCTCGAGCGTCGACTCCTCGCGGATCGCCTTGCCGCCCTGCGCGGTGAAGCGCAGCAGCTTGCCCGGATCCTCGGCCTCCAACGCGAAGGCCTCGATCTCCTCGAACAGCGCCTCGATCTTTCGCGGACCGCACGTCGGCAGGAAGCCACGGAGCACGCGCGGGTCGTAGAACCGGAAGTACTGCTGCTTGCCCGTGCCGCTCTCGACCAGGAGGAACCGGCGGAGGTGCTTCCGTACGTCGCCGAACGCGCGGTGGCTCGTCAGGAAGACGCCCCAGCTGGCGCCCCAGCCGCTGTCGACAAGCGCGTCGAGCAGGGTGGACCCGTGCGGGAGGCGCACGAGCGTGGGGCCGACGTCCGCGAGGATCTCGCCCTGGAAGCCGGTATAGAGCGAGGCGGTCTGCTCGCCCGCGTTGCCGAGGAGCAGCCGGATGCGCGGGTCCCGGGCGGCGTCGACCACCGCGAAGAGCGGCGAGCGCTCCTGCCGGAGCCGCGCCCGCGCCGACGCGGTGAACGGCGCGCCCGTCGCGACGAGCTCGGTCCTCCGCGCCCGGCGCGAGGGCGGGGCGGGCCGGGTCGGCGCGCAGCGGCGGTTCGGCTCGCGGCGCACCACCTCGAACAGGGTCGCCCCCGCGCGGATCTCGTCGCCGTCCCGGAGCGACACCTCGCGCGCGCGCTCGCGGTTGACCTGCGTCCCGTTGCGGCTCCCCAGGTCGCGGAGCAGGTAGCTGCCGTCGATCTGCTCGACCGAGAAATGCAGGGCAGAGAGCTCACCGTCGCTCGTGATCGAGAGATCCGATTCGGGCGCGCGGCCGACGAGCAGCGGACGGTTGCCGGGGATGTGCGCGCTCTGTCCGGCCATGGGGCCCGAGATGACCTGGAGAACGAATCCTGCTTCCTGGTCTTCGCTCATGGTCGTCTCCATCACACAAGGCGCCGATCAGGCCGGCGAGTAAGCCTAGAACACCGATCGGCGGGAAATCCACACGAAGCCGGGAACCACGTGAGAGACGATCGGGAGACTATCAATCTTTTCCTGCCTTCCAGGTGACCCGCCCCGTCGCGCAGCCCGCGCGGATCCCACGTCAACCCGCGTGTTGCCGCCCGAGACAGCGATGGCAGGTGATGTGGTTTCGAACGGTCCGGTCACATCGCCCGGCCAGGTCGGTCGAGCGCGGCGCTCGCGGACGTGTCAGCCATGGCGGCTGCGCAGCGGCTCGAGGCGGAGCCAGCGCGCCACGAACGCCCGGTCCTCGGGGGCGAGCACGCCGGTGACCCGCGCGGCCACGAGGTAGAGCCCCGCGTAGAGCGGGGCGCCGAGCGCGAGGCAGAGTGCGGGGCGCGTGTCGACCGCGCCCGGGAGCAGGAACGCGATGAGCGGCGCAGCGGCGACGGTCGCGGTGGCCGCGACGCGCCCGTAGTGGCCCCACGGGAAGACGCCGCGCAGGCCGACGCCGGAGAAGCGCGCGATGGTGGCCACCGTCGCGCTGATCACGATCACCTGGGTCAAGACGGCCGAGAGCGGCGCGCCGACCATGCCGATCGTGGGCAGGAGGACCAGGTTCGCCGCGGCGTTGAACACCATCGACAGCACCTGGATCCGCAGGATCATCGACGTCTTCCCGAACGCCATCAGCATGATCGCATACGCCGTCACGCGCAGCGGCAGGAGCGCGGAGTAGATGCGAAACGGGACGGCGGCGCCAGCGTAGGCGTCGCCGTAGACGGTGCGCATGAGCGGCTCGGCGAAGAGGAGGAGGAACGCCGCGACCGGGAGCATGATCAGCGTCGTCTTGCGGATGCCCGAGTGCCACAGGTCGATCGCCGCCCTCGCGCCCTCCACGGGCGTCCGCCCGCTCTCGACGCGGGCGACGAGGTCGGGGAGCATCGTCGAGGCGACGGAGTAGGCGAGGACACTGACGAGCGGGAGCTCCTGCGCGCCGACGGCGAACTCGGCGTACAGCCCCGCGCTGAAGAAGATGCCGATGACGACCTTGTCGAGCTTCTGGTTGAAGAGGCCGGCGAAGCGCGTCACCGAGAGCGGGAGCGCGTAGGCGAGCTGCGCCTTGACGCCGCCCGGGAACGGAGCCGCGGCGACGTCCTGGAACAGCCGCGCGTAGAGCCGGTACGAGAGCCAGAGCCGGAGGGCCTGGGTCGCGCACTGGGCGGCCACGATCCAGGTGATCGAGCACCCGAGCGCGGCGGGGCCGATCGCTCCCGCGGCGTTCGACAGCGTGACGACCAGCGCGACGCCCGCGGACTTGCGGTGGTTGTTCGTCGCGATGAAGAGCGGGCCGAAGACGCTCGCCGGGTACGCGATCATGCTCATGAGGCCGATGAGCAGGAGGAGCTGCATGACGCCCTCGCGGCCGTCGAGGAAGACGCTGGGGACGAGGGCGAAGGCCGAGAAGGCGAGCGCGGAGAGAGCCCCGAGGCCGAGCAGGAGGAGCATGCTCTGCCACACCAGCCCGCGGAGCTCGGCGCGGGTCAGCTTGGGCGCAAAATAGAGGAACGACTCCGGAAGGTAGAGCTGCGCGAGATCGCGCCCCGTCATGAACAGCATCGTCGCGAACGCGAGCACGCCGTACTCGGCCTTGCCGAGCAGGCGCACCACGACGACGCCCTGCACGAGGACGATGAGGGTGTTCACGAACTGCCCTCCGACGATCATCCCGATCCGATCGGCGAGCGACGTCCCCTGCGCCTCGGCGGGCGCCGGCGCCTCCCGGGCGGCCTGCGGCGAGCGCGAGGGCGCGCCTGGAGCGACCTGGGTTGGCTGCTCGTCCCGCATGGCGGCTCGGTAGCACATCCTTGCCTGCGCGGCGGCCGCCGTGGCATGCGAGTCGCGATGCCTGATCATCTTTCGCAGGACCTGAAGGAGAGCGGCTTCCAGCAGGATCTCGAGGCGATCAACCGGTACTACACCGAGCGCTTTCTGCCGGCGAACCCGTGGGCGAGCTTGCTCAACGCGTACCCGTACCTCGTCGCGCGCCAGCGGCAGCGCCGCATGCGCGAGGCGCTCGTCGCGTGCGGTGTGCGCACGCACGAGGCGCTGCGCGAGATGTCGGTGCTCGACGTGGGCTGCGGGGCGGGCTCCAACCTGGCGTGGTTGGTCGAGCTCGGCGCGGACTCCTCGCGCCTCACCGGCATCGATCTCGTCGCGCAGCGCACCGACATCGCGCGATCGCGCTTCGCCGGCATCCGCTTCATGGCGGGCGATTTCCTGGAGGCCGACGTCGGCGGGCCGTTCGACATGGTGATGATGCTCGCCGTGCTGTCGTCGGTCACCAACGCTGAGCTCAAGCGGCGCCTCATGGACAAGGCGCTCGCCCAGCTCAAGCCGGGCGGCGTCTTCTTCTTCTACGACGTGATCTCGCGGCGCCACGTCCCCGGCACCGCCGAGTACCAGCGCCTCACGTTCGCGGAGCTCGAGGGGTACGTCGCCCCGCGCAAGGTGCGCTACTTCCGCAAGGATCTCCTGAGCCGCGGCGTCGCGGAGCGGCTCCTGCCGCGCGTGGGCGTGACCGTGACCGAGCTCGTCCAGGCGACCCGGCTGTTCAACATCGACGGGACCTTCGCCTACATGCGCGGCTGATCCCCGGCTCGCTGGGTGGGGCAAAATGCCTCACCCGAACACCCCACCGGGGTGGCGAGCGAGGCGATTCTGAGCCGGTTCGTGCGCGCGGTGCTCGTAGCGGTTCTCATGACGGCGAGTGCTCGGCGCTGGTGACGATGACGATCCGGCCGGTGATCCGCGTCGAGCGGTGGTGGCGCACGCGCCGGGCGCGACGCACGGCGGCAGAGGCCCGGCCGGCCGCCGGCGTGCAGCGCGTGGCGGGCGCCACGGCGGGGCGGTGAGCCGGGGACGGGGCGCTTCGACAGAGGCGCCACCGGCGTGGGACCGTGTGTTATCACGCGCGCGGTCCCGACATGCCGCAGCGCCGCTTCCTCCTGATCAGCTACTTCTACCCGCCGCACGGCGGCGCGGGCGTGCAGCGCGCCCTGCATCTCAGCCGGATCGCGCCCTCCCTCGGGTGGGAGCCGGTGGTGCTCGCGT
>JAICEP010000398.1 GCA_025924095.1 Sorangium sp. | reverse complement strand
GCAGCCCGTTCCAGCTCGCGAGCACCTTGTCGTCGCGCGCCGGCCGGGGCCTCGCCTCGCGCGCGGCGAGCATCTTGGCCCGGGCGCGCGCGAGCGCCTCGCGGCAGCGATCGAGGTGCGCCGCGGAGTCTTCGCCGGCCCCCGCGTCGAGGACCGCCGCGGCCTGCTCCAGCGTGCGGTGCTGCGAGAGCACCGTCGCGCCGGTGTGCTCGAAGTTGCCCTCCTCCGTGATGCCGATGAAGAGGCGGGCCACGTCGTAAGCGAGCTGATCCTCGCCGAGCGCCGCGCGCAGCTGGTCGAGCGTCCACACGAAGAACTTGCCCTCGCTCCCCTCGGAGTCGGCGTCCTGCGACGCGTAGAACCCGCCCTCCGGGGCGCGCATCTCGGCGAACAGGTAGCCCACGATCTCGCGCGCCGTCTCGGCGTAGATCGGCTTCTTGAACGCGCGGAAGCCGTCGACGTACAGGCGCAGGAGGAGCGCGTTGTCGTAGAGCATCTTCTCGAAGTGGGGCACGAGCCAGCGCTCGTCCGTGGAGTAGCGGTGGAAGCCGCCGCGCAGGTGGTCCCAGATGCCGCCGTCGCGCATCCTGTCCAGCGTGAGCTCGACGCTCTCCGCCGCGACGCGGTCGCCCTCCAGCACGCCGCGGCGTAGCAGCACGTCGAGCGACATCGTGTTCGGGAACTTCGGCCGCGATCCGATGCCGCCGTGGCGGTTGTCGAAGCGCGCGAGCAGCTGCCGTGACGCGCGCCGGAGCAGCTCCGACGAGGCGGTCTCGACGGCGCTCGCCGCCCCGGCGGCGGCGGTCGCCGGCGCGCGCTGCACGCGCTCGATCGCCTGGGTGATCTCCTTCGCCTGGAGCTCGACCTCGCCGCGCCGGCTCCTGTAGGCGTCGGCGACCGCGTCGAGGACCTTCGGGAAGCCGGGCATGCCGTGCTGGTCCTTCGGCGGGAAGTAGGTGCCCGCGAAGAAGGGCCGCTGGTCGGGCGTGAGGAACACCGTCAGCGGCCAGCCGCCGCTCCGGCCCATGAGCTGCACGACGAGCTGGTAGATGTGATCGAGGTCGGGGCGCTCCTCCCGGTCGACCTTGATGTTCACGAAGAGCTCGTTCATGCGCCGGGCGATCGCCTCGTCCTCGAACGACTCGCGCTCCATGACGTGACACCAGTGACAGGCGGCGTAACCGATGGACAGGAGGATCGGCCTGTCCTCGCGCCGCGCGAGCTCGAGCGCCTCGGCCCCCCACGGGTACCACGCGACCGGGTTGTGCGCGTGCTGCAGGAGGTACGGCGACGGCTCGCTCGCGAGCCGGTTCGTGGGGGATGCCATGGGGCCCCACCTAGCGCCGGGCGAAGGGGACCGCCAGCCGGGCCGTAGCGGGCTGGGCGCGTGGTCCAGGCCCGCTCTGGGCTACGCCCGCTCCAGCACGAGGGCGCAGTTGTGCCCGCCGAAGCCCGCCGAGCACTTCACCGCGTGACGCAGGTCGACCGAGCGCTGCTCGCGCACGATGTCCAGGGAGCAATCCGGATCGAGCTCATCCACGTTGATCGACGGGTGCAGCAGCTGGTCGCGCAGCGAGCACACGACAGCGATCGTCTCCACGGCGCCGGCGCCGCCGAGCAGGTGCCCGATCATCGACTTGGTCGCCGAGATCGGGATGCGCGCGAGGCGCTCGCCGAAGACCCGCCGCAGCGCGAGCACCTCGGCGGCGTCGCCCTGCGGCGTCGAGGTCGCGTGCGGGTTGATGTACCCGATCGCCTCCGGCGCGACGCCCGCCCTGGCGAGGGCGCGCTCCAGCGAGAGCGCGAGCCCGAGCCCGGTCGAGTGCGGCCGCGTGAGGTGCTGCGCGTCCGTGGTCATCCCGAACCCGGCCACGAGGGCGAGCGGCTTCGCGCCGCGCGCCCGCGCGTGCTGCTCCTCCTCGAGCACGAGCGCGCCCGCGCCCTCGCCCATCACGAAGCCGTGGCGCCGCCGGTCGAACGGGCGGCTCGCGCGCGTCGGGTCGCCGTCGATGGCCCTGGCGAGCGCCTTCGCGTTGCCGAACCCCGCGACGGTGTTGAGCCGCGTCGCGGCCTCGGCGCCCCCCGCGACCATCACGTCGGCCTCCCCCGCCTCGATCATGAGGGCGGAGGTCGCGATCGAGTGCGTGCCCGTCGCGCACGCGCTCGCGAGGTTGTACGACGGCCCCATGAGCCCGTAGCGCATGGCGATGAGCGCCGCCGCGCCGTTCGGCATGACGCCCGGGATGAAGTAAGGCGACACGGCCCTCGGGCCGCGCGCCGCGCTCCGGGCGATCTGCTCCTCGAAGATATCGACGGAGCCCATCCCGGTCGACATCAGGCACCCGATCCGGGCCAGGTCGAGGCCGCCGCCGGCAGGCGCCGCGGAGCCGCCCGGCGCCTGCGCGCCCTCCGCCGCCTCGTGGTCCGCGGCGGGGGCGCGCTGGATCGGGGCGATGCCCGCCTCGCGCAGCGCCTCCACCGCGGCCGCGAGGCTCAGGTGAGTCACCCGGCCGTAGATGTCCGCCTCCTTGGGCGACAGGTACTTTCCGACGTCGAACCCCTTCACGCTGGCGGCGATGTCGCTGCGGAGCTTGTCGACGGGGAAATCGCGGATGAAGTCCACGCCGGACCGGCCGGCGAGGAGGTTTTGCCAGGTGGTATCGACGTCGTTGCCCAGCGGGCATACGGCGCCGATCCCGGTCACGACGACCCGCCTTCGCATCAAACTGCTCGTGCTCGCTTCAGGGAGGGGGAGAGGGTTCAGGGCGGGCCGGGGGACGGTTCAGGCGGACAGCGCCTGCGGGCCGGCGTCGTTCAGGTTGGGAGCGACCGCGAGGCCCTCGATCGACGTGTCGCGCGGCGTGTCGCGGCGGCGCTCTCCGCCGTGGCGCAGGTCGAGCGCGGCGCGCTGGGCGGCGAGCATCTCGTGCCGGCCCACCCCGAGGTACTTGAGGATCGGCATGTAGACCTTCTGGATGAACACGTTCCGATCGACGCCGGCCTCGCGCATCTTCAGGATGCGCGAGTCGTAATCGGGGACGATCCCGACGCCCGGCATCTCGAAGTTCGCGAACACGTGCGCCATGTCGGCGAGCGTCCCCTGCCGGTCCTCCTCGAGCAGCACCTTGATGACGTTCTGGTAGAAGCGGCAGTGGGCGATCTCGTCGCGGGCGATGTAGTCGTAGACGGCCCGCAGGCACTCGTCGTTCTCGCCCGCCGCCCGCTCCCGGTGCTTCACGTAGATGACGAACGTCGCCATCTCCTGCACGCAGCCGTAGAAGGTCATCTGCCGCGGCGTGTGGAACGGGAGATCCCACTTCTTCGCGAAGAGCTGGTGCTGCAGATCGGTGAGCTGCTCCTCGGTGCGCTTGCCCGACCGCAGGAGGTACTGCATCAGCGTGAGCGAGTGCTTCGACTCCTCGTAGGCCCAGTTCGCCTGGAACCACGCCTGGCCGAAGTAGCTGCGCACGAGGTTGATGCCGTTCGACACGTAGTCGGGCAGGTACATCTCGACCGAGCAGAAGGTCTCCGCGCAGAGCGCGAGCTCCTCGCTGGCGTCCTTGTTCACGCGGTCCCAGGGGATGTCCTCGAAGAGGTTCCAGCGGCGCTCGCGCTCCGCCTTCTCGAAGAAGGTCATGTACTCCTGGAAGATCTTCTCCTCGAGCCGGCTCATGCGCCCGCCTCCAGCCGCTCTCCGACCTTCTTGCAGAGGTCGCCCACGGTGATGAGCTCGACCAGATCTTCGTCCGGAATCATGATCCCGAGCTCGGTCTCCATCTCTCCGACGATCTGCATCATCGAGAGCGAGTCGATGCCGAGCTCCGTGATCACCGACGTCGCGGTGACGCTGGGGAACTCGCGCCTGTCCACGCGAGCGGCCACCGTCTTGAACATCTCGAGCAGATTGGTCTTGTCCGTCATGGTTCAGTCGATCCTGCGAAGCTCGTATTGAGCGAGGGAGCTGTAGTGCTTGTCGAACGCGTTCACGCACGTCGACAGATAACGATCGTAGTCGTCGAAGACCTTGTCCCCCCACGTCGACCGGATGGTCTTCTCGTTCAGCCGGAGCCGGCGGAGCCACTCCGCGGTGGTGCGCTGGTAGTGCTCGCGCCGCGTGTTCACCTGCATCACCTCCCAGTAGGGGTTCGCCGCCTGGATGATGTCCTCTAGCCGCGGGTTCAGGCCGCCGGGGAAGATCTCCCGGGTGACGAAGTAGATGTCCTCGAGGTCCTTCCGCGTGCCGGCCGGGAGCCCGCCCCACGGCGTCATCCGCGGCGTCCGGTTGCGGAGGATGGTCTGGAGGCCGAACCAGGCGCCCTTGTTCGTGAGCTCCCAGGCCTTCTTGAAGTACGCCCGGTAGATGTCGATCGCCTTGCCCTGACGCGCCTCCTCCGGCGAGCACAGGTGGTCGATCATGCAGATCGAGATGAGGCTGTCGAACCGCTCGGACGTCGTGAAGGTCCGGAAGTCGCCGCCGACCACCTCGACGCCGGGGAGCTTGCGGGCGTTCACCTCGGCGGCCTGCGCGGTGGACAGGGTGACGCCGACCGCGCGCTTCACGCCGCGCGTCGTGGCCACGTACTCGAGCGCCGCGCCCCACCCGCAGCCGATGTCGAGGACCTTCTTCTCGGGCCCCGCCTTGGCGAAGTCCGACAGGATCCGGAGCTTGTTCAGCTGCGCGGCCTCGAGCGACTGCTCGGGGGACTCGTAGACGGCGCTCGTGTAGTTCATGCGCTCGTCGAGCCACAGCCTGAAGAACTCGTTCGAGACGTCGTAGCTGACCTCGACCTCGGCCTTACTGGATCCCATCGATGACTCCTTCGACACGTGCCGGGGCGCCGCCCGCGCGGCCCCCTTCGTTTCGCGCCGCCGCTCCGCTCGTGCGGACCGCTTCGGCATGGGGGGAGGGCGTGATGCCCTCGTCAACGTCCGAGGCGACCTCGAGCTCGCCGGCCTCGAATCGCCGCTTCATCTCGCGGCGCCGCACCTTGCCGCTCGACGTCTTCGCCAGCGTCCCGCGCTTGATGAGCGCGACCTCGGACAGCTGGACGCCGATCTGGGCGCGCACGGCCTGGGTGATCGCCTGCGCGACGCCGCCCGCGCCGCGCTTGGCCTCGGCGACGACGACGGCCCGCTCGGCGCCCGACGCGGTGAGGCACGAGAACGCCACGCAGTGGCCGTCGCGCACCCCCTCCACGGAGGACGCGACGCGCTCGATGTCCTGGGGGAAGTAGTTCTTGCCGCCGAGGATGATGAGATCCTTCGAGCGGCCGCAGAGGTACACCTCGCCGGCGACCGTATAGCCGAGATCGCCGGTCCGCAGCCAGCCCCCTCCGAACGCGGCCTCGGTCGCCTCCGGCTCGTTGAAGTAGCCGGCGGCGACGCTCGGGCCGCGCACCCAGATCTCGCCCACCTCGCGCTGGCCGAGCGGCGCGCCGTCGGGCCCCACGATGGCGAGCTCGTGGCAGGGGAGGGGACGGCCGCAGGAGACGAGCTCCAGTGACGCGCCGCCGTTCGCGGGCCGCGCCTTCCCCGCCTGCATCGCCTTCGCGTCCACGCGGTCGGTGGTGAGCGGGGCCGTGAGGTCGCTGAAGGTGATCGCCAGCGTGGCCTCGGCCATGCCGTACGAGGGCAGGATGCTCTCCGGGCGGAGCCCGTGCTTGCCGAAGCGATCGAGGAACGCGCCGAGCACGTCGGCCTGGATCGGCTCGGCCCCGCACCCGAGCGCGCGCAGGCAGGAGAGATCCCACTGGCCCGCCTGCGCCTCGGTGACGGCGCGCGTCGCGAGGGCGAAGGCGAAGTTCGGGGCGAAGGTGATCGTGCCGCGGAACCTGTGGATCGCGTCGAGCCAGAGCGAGGGGCGGCGGATGAACGCCGTCGTCGGCAGGAACATCACCGGCACGAGCGCGTAGAGCGGCGCGATGACGAAGCCGATGAGCCCCATGTCGTGGTAGAGGGGCAGCCAGCTGACGCCGCGATCTTCCGGGGTGGAGCGCAGCCCGTCGAACATGATCGCGTGGCTGTTCACCGTCAGGTTGCGGTGGGTCACCATCACGCCCTTGGGCCGCGAGGTGCTCCCCGACGTGAACTGCAGGAACGCGAGGTCGTCGAGGGACACCCGCCAGGGCTCCGCCTCGTCCGACGCGTCGAACCCCTCGGGCTCGCGCAGGTCGCGCTCCAGGACGACGCGCAGCCCCGGCAGGGCGGCTCGGCCCTCGCTGCTCGAGGCGAGGTAGGCGTCGATCATCTCCTTGAGCTGCTCGTTCGTGACGAGCACGCTCGCGCCGGACGCCGCGAGGATGTGCTGCACCGTCTCGCTGTACGCCTCGAGCTTGGCCAGCGACTGCGGCGGATACATCGGGACCGCGACGATGCCGGCCGTGAGCGCTCCCACGAAGGTCAGGACGAACTCGTCGGCCTCGGTCAGGATCAGCGCCACGCGGTCGCCCTTGGCGAGCCCGAGCTTGCGAAGCGCGTAGGCCCGGCGCCGCGCCTCGAGCCAGAGCTCGGCGTAGCTGATCGTCCGCTCCTCTCCCGAGCTGCGAACGAACCGGATGGCTCGATCGGCGTGCACCGAATTTTGCTGGAGAACTTCGACGAACGTTCGCATGGCTCTCTGTTGGCTCAGGCCGACCGGACGTAGGTGTCCGTCCGACAAGGACGCCCCTGGCTTGAGTGAGCGCAGCCATAAGCGAAAATCGGGCCAGGGCAAACAGAAAACAATGGAGTCCAGGGTTTAGGCCTGATTTGGCCATTCAGGCGCATGAGTCAGCCTGACACGGGCGTCCTGGGTGACGAAAATCCGTGCGCAGAGTGCGTCGAATATTCGTCACATCGCCCCCCGTGTGCGAATCGGAATTCGCGTGGCCCGGGCGGCAGGCCACGTCGGTGCACAAAAAGCGAAGAGGCGCCGGTCTCCCGGCGCCTCCCTAGTCTCACGCGCGATGTCGCCGGCTACTCGCCGTCTTCCATCTCCGGCATGCCGGGCATGCCGGGCATGCCCATGTGGCCCGCGGCCTCGTCCTCGTGGGGATTGCCCCCCTGCTTGTCGTCCTTCTTCTCGGACTTCTCGAATCGCTTCGGGTCCGCGAGGGCCCAGTCGGCCGACCACGACGAGAGCACGTAGATCGTGCCGTCGCCGCCTTCTTTCACGGCGTAGCGGCTCGACGCCTTCGCGGTCTTACCCACCTTGATGGTGAAGTCGCCCGCGTTGTCCTTGAGCTTGATCGTGACGATGCCGCCGTTCGTGGTCGGCGCGTCGAGCCCGGTGTCGGCCTCGGACTTGCCGTCGCCGAAGTCCTCCGCGCCGAGGCCCTTGAAGGCGCGGAGCAGGTCCTTCACCTTGGCTTCGTCGAACTTCTCCCACTTCGCGGAGGCCGCGCCGAGCTTGCCGCTCTTGTCGCGCGGCGCGAACGTGCCGGCCCACTTGTCGTCGTTCTTCGAGAAGCTGAACAGGCCGTTCTTGTTCTCCACCGAGACCTGGATCGCGTTCTCGTCCTCGAACTTGAGGATCGAGTTCTCGCGCCAGTTCTTCGGCTCGCGCGTGTAGAGGTAGCTCGAGTAACCCGTGACGGCGTAGATGCCCGGCTTGCCGTCGACCATCACCATCTGGCCGCGCTGTCCCGAGCTACCGAAGGT
>JAICEP010000397.1 GCA_025924095.1 Sorangium sp. | reverse complement strand
CGGAGAGCGCGCCGCGAGCGCGACCCCGGCGCCTCGGCCGTCCGTTCCGTCGGCCCTGGCCGCGCCGGCGACGGCGACCAGCGCCGCTGCTGCGAGCAACGACGCCGCGAGCGCGCGTCCGCCTGGGTGAATGGCGGTCCCTGACCCACGCTGAAGGCGAGACTTGTGCATAGGGATCTCCTCCTCGGCAGCGTAGCGCCGCTATCCCCGAGCAGCCATCGCTCTGGCGTCAACGTACCGCGCGTGGCGCCGACGGATCGCGCTCGTCGCGCCCGCATGCCCGCTGCGGAACGCGGTCGCAGCGTCTGCAAGCGGTGCAGGGCCCCTCGCGATCGCGGAGTTCCTGGACCCCAGGACATCCCGCCGACAACCTCCCACACCGCCGCCGTGCCCCAGGCTCTCTGACGAGCCCGATTGCCCGCGCGCGCTGTCTCCAGCGCGCTCTCCCCTCCCCCTGCGGCTCCCCTGCGTCGGCGAAGTCCCGGCCCGGCCCCCCCGCGGCTCACATCACATCACCTCGCCGCCGCCCACAGGCCGGCCATCCACGCTTCCACGTCGCTCACGGTCCGCGGGATATCGATCGACAGGTTCCGATATCCGGTCTCCGTGACGAGGATATCGTCCTCGATGCGCACGCCGATGCCGCGATAGCGGGCCGGGACCGTCTCGTCATCGATCTGGAAGTACAGGCCAGGCTCCACCGTGAGCACCATGCCCGGCCTGAGCTTGCCGAACTTGTAGACCTGCTGCCGCGCCTGCGCGCAGTCGTGCACGTCGAGGCCCAGCATGTGGCTCACGTTGTGGAGCGAGTACCGGCGGTAGAACTGCTTGTCTTCCTTGAGCGCCTCCTCGGCCGAGACGCTCAGGATGCCGAGCCGCTCGAGCCCCCGGGCGAGCGCACGCATCGCCGCGCGGTTCGGCTCCATGAAGTCGTTTCCCGGCTTCACCTCGTTGATCGCCGCCTCCTGCGCCTCGAGCACGAGCTCGTAGATCGCGCGCTGCTCCGGGGAAAACTTCCCGTTGATCGGCAACGTCCGGGTGATGTCGGCGGTGTAGAGCGCGTTCCCCTCGACGCCGGCGTCGAGCAGAAGGAGCTTGCCCGGCTCGAGCGCGCCGTCGTTCCTCGTCCAGTGCAGGATGCAGGCGTGGTGGCCCGACGCGGCGATGGTCCCGTAACCGACGTCGTTGCCCTCCACCCGGGCGCGCAGGTTGAAGACGCCCTCGAGCTCTCGCTCGCTCCGCCCTCGCGGGAGCGCACGGATGACGTCCTCGAAGCCCCGCTTCGTCGACGCGACGACCGCCTCGAGCTCCTCGACCTCGAGGGCGTCCTTGAGGAGGCGCATCTCCGAGAGCGCCTCGCCGAGCTGCTTGTCGCGATCGTGCCGGGCGAGGAGCTTGTCGACGCGCTCGGACATGCCGCGGAGCACGCGGTGCGGACGCGTCACCGTGCCGACGAGGCCGCTCAGGTACGCGTCCAGCTCGGGGAGCCCGCGGCACTCGTCGATGCCGAAACGCGCGCGGCTCTGCTCGACGCCCAGGCGGGGGCCGACCCACAGCTCTCCCTTCGCTCGATCGGTGAAGAACGTCTTGTCGCTGCGCCCGGGGTTCGGCTCGACGAAGAGGATATCCCGGTGCCCGCCCCCCTCCTGCGGCTGCAGGACAAGCACGCAGTCAGGCTCGAGGTTGCCCGTCAGATAGAAGAAGTCCGAGCCGGGGCGAAAGCGGTAGTGCGTGTCGTTGGCGCGCACCTTCTCGTGCCCCGTCGAGAGGACGAGCGTCTCCGCCGGGAAGAGCTTCGAGAGGGCGCGGCGGCGGGCAGCGAACACCTCCGCGTGCGCGATCGGCTCGGGGAGCTCGCTGGGAGCCGGCGCCCAGCGGTCCAGCATGAACGCGATCAGGGCCTCCGGCAGCGTCGAGTCGTGGCTGGCCGGCTTGGCCTCGGCACCGGCGACCGCAGCGGCGGGCGCCTCGGTCGGGCCGCTGCCGGTGGGCGCGCTGGGGGCAGGATCTGCCTGGAGGGGGGCGGCGCTGGTCTCGGGCGTGTGGCTCATGGGGCTCAAACTATGGGTCGATCGGGCAGGGTCGTTCAAGCCAAAGCGCGCGCCCGACCCGCCGCGCGGATCGTCCCCTACGGGAGGCGACGCCTCACGCGACCGAAGCGCCGCCGTCGACCGCGAGGATCTGGCCGGTGATGAAGTCGTTTTCAGCAAGGAACACCACGGCGCGCGCGATGTCTTCGGCCTCGCCGAGGCGCCGGAGCGGGATGCGCTCGCGAAGGCGAGCGAGCGTGTCCTCGTCGTAGGAAGAGGGCGGCAGGACCGTCCCGGGTGCGATGCCGTTGACGCGCACGTCAGGCGAAAGCCCCACCGCGAGGCCGCGGACGAGGTGGGCGAGCGCGGCCTTGGAGACCGAATACGGGATGTAGTTCCTCCACGGGCGCTCGGCGCTCACACAGACGACCGCGACGACGCTGCCGTGGCAGGCGCGGAGCGCAGAAGCGAGCTCGAGCGTGAGCAGGTACGGCGCGGTGGCGTTGAGCGCCATGGCACGGTCCCAGGCGTCGGCGGAGAGCTCGGCCGGCGGGACCCGATCGAAGTTCGCCGCGTTGTGGACGAGCAGGTCGAGCCGGCCGGACGACCAGTCGAGCACCGCACGGGCCAGCGCGGCGAGCGCCTCGCGATCGTAGAGGTCCGCCTGGAGCGCGACGGCGCGCCGGCCGAGCGAGCGCGCCTCGTCGACGACGGCATCCGCGCCGGCGCCGCTCGTGGCGTAGTGGACGGCCAGATCGGCCCCCGCGGCTGCGAGCGCGCGGGCGGTCGCGGCGCCGATGCGGGTACCGGCGCCGGTCACGAGGGCGACACGGCCGATCAAGGGAACGTGGGGCATGGACGCCGTTTAGCCGATGTGGCGCCGCGCGCGTCGAAGGGACAGCGTCGAAGCGGTCAGGGCCGCGAGCGGACGGCCCGAGGGCGAGGGTCACGTCGCGGTCTCTCGAGCTCCGCGTCCATGGCGCCCTCCTGACCCGCCCGCCTCGCAGGCTCCTGCGGCTCGGTGCTCCGACGCGCGCGCCCGCTGTCGCCGTTTTTTTCTCCCGCGACGCGCCCCGTGGCACGCTGCGCCGGCTTTGCCGATGCCCCCGACACGCCGAAGCTCCGCCCAGAAGCGCTCCAGGGAGCTGACGTGGCGCCTGTGCGCCCTCGCCGCCGCGCTGCTGTGCGCGGGATGCAAGGAGAAGCTCGAGTCCATCGATCTGCCCGGCCTCGACCTGCCCGGCCTCCATGGGCCTGACACCGGCGCTGCCGCCGCGCCGGCGAGCGCCGCCCCGCGAGCCCAGAGCCCCCCGCGCGCCGTCGCCGCCACCAGCGCCGCCCCGCGCGCCGCCGCGGCGGGCGCGCCGTCGCTCGACTGCGACGAGCTGCCGTCGGAGGAGGAGGAGCGGCGCGCGCAGCTGCCGCCCCTGACGGCGCTCGGGAAGGCCGTGCCCGTGGAGCCGTGGACCCCGCCGCCGTACGAGGTGCTGCCGGGCGTGATGCTCCCCGCGAAGATCGCCGCGAAGCTCGAGCAGATCGACCGGGAGTACGCGCGGCGCACGCGCGAGCACCTCGTGATCACGAGCGGGACACGCGACGCGAACCGACAGGCCAGGGCGATGTTCACGAAGCTCAGGCTCGGCGAGGATCTTCTCAAGCTCTACCGGAACAAGGCGGCGATCCTGGAGATCAAGAAGGCGTACAAGGCGCGCTCGGGCAAACCGCCGGAGCAGGTGGTCGCCGCCATGGAGGCCGTGATCCAGGACCAGATCGACCGGGGGATCTACGTCTCTGCGCACCTGCGCCGAGGCGCCGTGGACGTGCGCAACAGGACCATGTCGCCAAAGGAGAAGCGCGCGTTCCTCGAGAGCACCGCGGAGGTCGGGGGCGTCCTGGTCATCGAGGAGACGACGCCCGCGCACTACCACCTGCAGATCGACTGACAGGCAGGTTCACGACGAGCATTCGAGATCACCTGAGCGCGGGCGCGCGGCGGCGCCGAGCCTGCGCTCGCCTCGTCGATCCGCCGGCCGCGCGGCTCACAGACCGGCGATCGGGCCGCTCTCCGGGTCGCCGTACTTCGACAGCTCGACGCCGAAATAGTTGATGATCGAGCAATGGAGCCCGCCGGTAGGCGCGTTGTTCGCGCGGACGGCGCGGCCTGTCTGGAAGCCCCCCACGTGTCCGGCCAGCATGATGGGCATGTTCTTCCGACCGTGGGAGTCGCCGTCGCCGTTCTCGGACGTGTAGAGCACGAGCGACTCGTCGAGGAGGTTGCCTGTCGCCGTGGTGGCGGCCTTCATCGCGTTGAGCAGGTAGGCGAAGCGGCGCACCTTGAACCGCGAGGTCTGGACGACACGGGCGTTGGCGATGCGCATCGCCTCCGCTTGCGGCAGGCCGTCGAGATCGGTCGCGCGATCGCGGTCGCCGAGCTTGTGCGAGATGAAGTGGTCGCTCCAGTCCCCCACGCCGTCGGGCAGGTCGTAGCCGGCGAAATCGAGGCCCCAGCTGTTCGAGTACTGCAGGACGAGCACCCGCGTCAGGTCGCAGGTGAGCGCGAGCAGCCCGAGATCGATCATCTGCTTGAACTTGCCGTGCAGGTCGAGCCCCCGCGGGGGCTCGCCGGGGACGAGGCAGCTCGACTGGGTCGTGGACTGGATCTGCTTCTCCAGCTCGAACACCGACTCGAGGTGCTGCTCCACGCGCGCCCGGTCCGCCGCGCCGAGGCGCTGGTTCAGCCGCCTTGCGTCCTCTCTCACCCAGTCGAGGACGCTGGCGCGGCGCCGCCGGATGTCGTCCATCCCCTCGCTCGGGTCGCCCAGGTTGCTGAAGAGCGTGTCGAACAGGCGGGCCGGGTCGCGGAAGGCGTCCTCGACCTGACCGCCGTCCCGGAACGAGGTGAAGCCCTGCGTGACCGCCGTGTCGCCCGTGGGCGACACGTTGATGCTGCGATAAGGGGTCTCGGCCGCGATGTGATCGGCCAGGTACTGGTCGAGCGTGGCCTTGCGCGGGACGGACTGTCCGCCGCCGTCGGTGTGGGCGCAGAGCGCCATCGCCGGGCTGTGGATCTCGGAGCAGATGACCTGGTGGTCGACGTCGGACACCATCGTGACATCGCTCCAGATGGGATCGCCCGCCGGCCACTCGCGCTCGGCGGCGAAGCCCTTCATGTCCACGAGGGCCGGCGTCAGCCCCTCGGCCGAGAGCGGCCCCGCCGTGCGCGGGTGCCACGCGCCGGGGTCGGTGCCGTTGGGAACGAAGAAGGCCACGAAGCGCTTCGGATCCGCCGGCGCGGCGCTGGCGCGCTGCGGTCGCATCGCGTCGAGGAACGGCAAGGCGACCGCGACGCCGGCGCCGCGGAGCAGAGCTCTTCTCGAGATCTTCACTGGCGACACTCCTCTTCCATCATCGGTCGGACGGGTTGCGAGCACATCACTCTGGCGCCCTTCGCAGCCGGAACGCCGGAGACTGCACGATGGCGGTCAGGAAGGAACGGAACCGGTTGCCGTCCTGCGCGAAGCTCTCCGCGGCGGCGTCGATGGCGCAGCGGTCCTCGACCGCCGGCTCGCGTCCCTGGGTGTACGTGAACAGCTTCTCCGCGACGCACGCGGCCAGCTTCGGGCTCTGCCGGAGCTCCGCCGCCAGGGCAGCGAGGGAGTCGAACGACTCGTTGGCTGCGCCCTGGAGGCGCGGCTCGAGACCGAACTCGTCGATAGCGATGCTCCCGTCGTACTGCCCCTGCTTGTCGTACTGGGCGAACCCGACGCCGATCGGATCGATGCGCGCGTGGCAGCCGGCGCACCCCGCCTGGGTGTTGCGCTTCTTGACGACCTCGAGGTAGCTCAGCCCGGCGAGCTCGCTCTCCAGCTCCTCGAGGAGCCCGGCGGGGATATGGATCTTCTCGCAGAGAAAGGCCTGCCGGAGCCACTGGCCGCGCACGGAGATGAGGTCGCCGTCGTTCTTGGCGCTGATCAGGCTGGCGTGCGTGAGCAGCCCGGTGTTCGCCCGGTGGTGGTCGTCCGGAAACTCCACGCGTGTCATGCCGTCGTCCGGCGCCTCCATGCCATAGAACTTCGCGAGCGCCGGGCTGATGTACGTGTGATTCGCGGTGAGCGCGTCGAAGAAGTCGACGCCCGGGGTGAAGGCGTGCTCGTCGAGGAGGAGCTCGCTCTCGGTGATCATGTCCCCCAGGAGGGCGGGCGTCGACGCGTCCGGGTTGGCCGGCGGGCGGAGCTGCTCGAACGTCAGCCACTGCTTGAAGAAGGCGTTGTAGAAGCGCGGAGTCCGCTCGTCTTCGACCATCTCCTCCGCGACCGCGAGGAGCCCCTTGGGGGTGTCGAGCTCGCCGGCCTCTGCCTGCGACAGGAGCTCTGCGCTCGGGGACCGGCCCCACAGCGTGAACGACAGCCGGGAGGCGAGCTCGAGCGGCGACAGGGGCGACGTCTCCGCGCCGGTCGCGCCGACCTCGATCCGGAACAGGAAGCTGGGCGAGGTGAGCAGCGCCTCGATGACGAAGCGAAACGCGTCCGCCCTGTCCTGCGCGACCTCGCTCGCCCGCCCGACCAGATCGCTCACCTCCTCGGAGGACAATGGCCTTCGATACGCGAGCTTGCCGAAGCGCTGCACGAAGCGCTCGAGGCAATCGGAGGCCTCCGGCTCGCAGCCGAGCACCGAGGCCCGGCGCGCCTCGTCGGCCATGAGCTCCTGCCCGAGCGCCTCCGCCGTCCCCAGGTAGGCCCGAAGGTGCTGATCCGACACGTTCTGGAGGGCGGCGATCGTCCGGAATCCGCCCTGACCGGTATCTTCCGGGATACTGTCCACAACGGGCGGCTCGGCGAGCTCGAACAGGTCCTGGAGCGTCAGCTGGTACTCGAGCCGGGACAGGCGGCGCAGGACGCTGGGGCTCGTTCGAGCGACACTGCAGTCTTGCGCTGTGGGCTGCCCCGTGACGGGGTCGATCGGCGTGCCGTCGTCCGAGCTGCCGTCGCCGAGCTGCCCGGTACAGGCAACCGCCGTCAGGCAGAAGAGCGCCATCGCAGATGCGCCCGCCGCGAGGGAACGCCGGTGGAACGGTACCGATCGATCGGTGTCGGGCGGCATTGTCTTGCTCATGGAGTGACCAGCCATTCAGGTGGAGCGCACCTGACGCACGCCGAGGCATTCCGGCGATGCGCCACGTCGTGGTCTGAGGCGAACTTTTGAAGCAAGGCGGAACGTGCGCGCCCCGGCGTCAGCTCGGGGCAGGGGCTACATTCCCATAGCACGCTCTTCTGATCACCGCATGGCGCGGATCGCTGGCTGCCACTCTGCTGGCTCGCGTCGAGACAGCGGCGCGCGGCGGAGCACGAGGAGCCCGGCAGAGAACAGCACGTCGGCATGGCGACCGAATCCTACCGTTGCTGTACAAATCAGCTCACCGGGCTTAGCCGATATCTAAGATCACTCCTTGCCTCGGCGAGAACTCGATGACGTACGCTCCACGGCACGGGTGGCCCTGTTTGCCCCGGAGTGATGCACATGAAGGCGGGCAGGCGGGAAGATCCTTGATCTTTTCTTCCCGCCGTCCCGCCTTCATGTTCAAATCCGGCCACCACCAGCTCAGCTGCCCTCG
>JAICEP010000396.1 GCA_025924095.1 Sorangium sp. | reverse complement strand
GGACAACCGCGGGCCCCCAGCCCCGGCCCGGGACGAGGGAGAAGACCTCCAGCGTCCGCTGGATGGGGTCGACGAGCCACGCGTGCCGCACGCCCTCGCGCGCGTAGACGGGCATCTTCTCCTCGCGGTCGACCTCCTCGGTCGACGGGCTCAGGACCTCGCAGATCCAGTCCGGGGCGAGCGCGAAGTAGGCCGTTTCGGGAAGCTCCGGCATGCGCTCGCGGCGCCAGCCGGCGAGGTCGGGGACGAGCACCTCCACCTCGCCGGGCGCCTCCGGATCGGGGAAGTGCAGCTCCGGCTCGTCCAGGATGATCCAGCCCCCCGGGCCGCCGCGTCCACGTTGGAAGGGGCCAATGAGCTCGGCTCCCAGCCCCGACGACGTCCAGGCGTGCCGCGGCGCCGGCCGGGGGACCACGTGCAGGGTGCCGCGGACGAGCTCCGCCACCTTGTTCGGCGGGACGGCCTCGAGGTCGGCGTACGTGGCGCGGCGCGGCTTCTCGGCGGGCTGGCCCATGCCCGGAGCCTGCCCGGGGGCGTGCAGCGAAGCAAGGCGGTGAGGAGCAGGCCAGGGCGCGCCCACCGGCGCAGGGCGACGACGGTGAGCGCCAAGGCCAGCCCGAGGGCGTGCGGGGCCGGCGGTGGGCTCGCCAGCATCGTGGTGAGCCTCGCCGCTATGGCTTCGGGATGCGGAGCGTGCCGCTGACCATCGCGCTGCCGCTCACGACGTAGACCAGGCTGAGCGGGTGGAACGCCCAGGGACCGAGCGCGATGGACCCGAGCCAGAGCTGCTCGTGCACGCGTCCGAGCGCGAAGAGCACCCCGAAGAGCAGCACGATGAGCAGGCTCGTGGGAATGGGCGTGCCCTCGTAGTAACGCACCTTCCCGCGATCGTCCGACAGCTCGGCCGCGGTCACGTTGTACCGCGCGAGGCGGCTGATCCCGCAGGCGACGAAGTAGACGAGCGCGGCGGCGTCCCACGGACCGCGCAGGCCGAGCGCGTAGCCGAGCACCGCAGGCGCGACGCCGAACGAGACCACGTCGGCCAGCGAATCGAGATCGGCCCCGAGCGGCGAGTGCCGGCGACGCCACCGCGCGATCGTGCCGTCGAGGACGTCGCACGCGAGCGCGAGCGGCAGGAGCCCGAAGACCACCCAGATGTAGATGCGCTCGCGCTCGGCCACGTAGTGCAGGCAGAGCAGGATGCTGAGGGTGCCGCTCGCCGCGTTCGCCAGCGTGAAGAAATCGGCCAGCGCGAACGACCGGAGCATCGAGAAGTGGGGCGGTCTTTCGGGAGGCATGGCGGTCGGGGGGCGGATTGTTGCACGTCCGGTTGGATTTCCAACCAGTCTGCGCGCCGCCCGTCGCGACCTCGGGCCGTCCTCGCGCCGCGGGGCTCGTCGAGCGGCAGCAGCGGCGGGGGCGCCAGGCGCCGGCGCTGTCTAGTCAGGTGCCACGTGCTTGTCCACTCCGCGGCTATCCGCGCACAAAACTTAGGACCCGGCCCCACGATGCCTAGCATCCCTCGACGGATGCCCGGACTGTCCCTTGTCGCCGACACCACCCGATGCTCACCGGAGCTCGAGCGCACGTCGCTGCACGATGTGCTCGGCTTCGTCTTGGAGGGGGCGCGCAACGCGCCTCCTCCACTCGATGAAGCGGCGCTGCCGCTACGCGCCGAGGCCGAGGCGCTGCCGCTGCTCTGCGATCTCGCCGAGGCCGCGGCGGAGCTCGCCTCCGGACGCCGCGCACGCGCCGTCGTGCGGCTGTGCCTCGAGCCCGACCCCTGGGAGCTCGGGCTGGAGCGCGTGGGCCGCGACCTCCTCGTCACCGTCTTCCAGGGCGGCGACGTGCCCGAGGTCGCCCTGCACGAGCGGCGCTTCGAGGGCGAAGCGCTCTGCGCGCGCGTCCTCGCGGCCGTCGATCGGTTCGCCTCGCGGAGGGGCTCGGGCGCGCGCCGCGACGCCACCTTCCCCCGCAACGACGCGGACCACGGCGGGCTCGGCGAGCACCGGCTCCAGACCGCGCGGAGGTGCCTCGCCGCCGCCCTGCCGTTCTCGCCCGACGAGGCGGGCGGCGAGCCCGCCATCGTGGGCGTCGAGCCGACCGGCGAGATCCCGATCGCCATCGCGGCCGAGGCGCTCCTGCGCACGTCGCAGGGCGCGGCGCTCACGCAGCCGGCCGTGCTCCGGGCCGACCTCTTCTCGCTCCTCTTCCGCGGCAAGATCCGCGTGCTCGTGGGCGAGGAGGCGCGCGAGCTGCCCGACGTCTTCATCTTCCCGTTCGCCGAGCAGCTCGCGTCGCTGTCGCTCGAGTCGCTCGACGCGTGGGCGCGCCGGCAGCCCTACCACCGGCGGCTGACCGTCGGCGGCGCGATCCTCGGCGTCCGGCTGCACAGCGAGGGGGCGCTGTCGCTCACGCTCGGCGTGCCCCGCGTGGGCCGCGTCCCGCCCGCCGATCCGCGCGCGCTCGGCCGCGGCTCGCCGTTCGCGGGCGCCGAGGAGCGGGCGCAGACCTGGACGTTCCCCGCCGTCGACGTGGCCGCGCTCGCCCAGGGCGTCGTCGCGTTCGGGAGGGCGCTCGCGCGCAGCCTCGTGCGCCGCGATCGCGGACAGACGTCGAACCTGCGCCTGTTCGAGTTCCGGGCGCGCGTGCGCGAGCTCGCCGAGCGGCTCCGCGAGCTGACGCGCAACGACGCGAAGATCAACGTGGCCCCGGAGACGTACCGCGCCTTCGCGGCGGCCGCGCGCCCGCAGGCCGCGGCCGAGGACACGTTCGGGCGGACGCGGCTGCGCTTCACGTCCCGGTGGGTCGCGGCGATCCCCTCGCTGGATCTCCGCGCCACCTTTCTCTGCGGCGACGTGCTCGTCGTGGGCTCGACGCGCGAGCTCACCTGCATCGATCGGCGCACCGGCGAGTGCCTGTGGCGCAAGCAGGCGCCGCGCGCGGTCTCGGTGATGACGCCGGTCGGCCTCGGGCGGCTCCTGCCCGACGGCACGCTGCAGCTGCACGAGCTGTCGACCGGCGAGGTGGCCTGGTCGGCGCGGCTCTCGCCGCGCGTCGGCGCGAACGCCTCGGGCGCGGTGGTGAGCGCGCCGGGGCTGCCCCGGATGCTCATCGTGAGCGAGGGGACGCGCCACCTCGCGGCGGTGGACCTCTTCTCCGTCGAGGTGCGCTGGCGCTTCGCGGCGCGGCGCGGCGAGAACGTCCGGCTGCGCCGCGCGGGCAAGCTCGTCGTGGTCGGCAGCGGCGAGCCTGCGCTCGCGGCGCTCGACGTGCTGAGCGGCGAGGTCGTCTGGCGCTTCTGCGACCGGCTGCCGTTCGCGTCGCCGGTGGCGGTCGATCAGGACGCGCTCTTCGCGCTGGCCGGCGACGGGGCGTTCGTCGGCCGCGGCGGGGCGCGGCTGCACCACCTCGACCCGTGGTCGGGCGAGGCGCGGTGGACGGTCGACCTGCCGAAGCACGTGGCGCCGGTCGGCGCGCCGCTGCTCGGGCCCGAGACGGTGTGCGTGGTGACCCACGGGCGGCGCGGCACGGGGCTCGTGGGGCTCGATCGCCGCACCGGGGCGACGCGCTTCGATCTCACCGCGTGCGCGGCGACGGCCTCGTGCCTCATGGTCGACGACGTGGTCGTGGTGAACAGCGAGACGGGCGAGCTCGTCGGGGTCGGCGCGCACGACGGCGCGGTCCGTTACCGGCACGTCCTCGCGGGCGGCGTCGAGGGGGACCGGCCGCGGCGCCTCGAGCCGGTGCTCCGCTCGGGGGCGCTCTTCGTGCCGCAGAGCGAGGTGCACGTCGTGCGGCCACGCGACGGCGCGCTGCTCGGCAAGGTGCCGACCGACCTCATCCCGGATCTCCTGCGGGTCGACGAGCGGTGCGACGTCTACGTCGCCGAGGAGAGCGGCCACCTCGCCGCCTTCGCCGCGGCCCCGCGGCTCAGCCTCGTCCAGTAGCAGCCCGCAGGTCGAAGCCCCCTGGCCGGCCGGCGCCGCGGCGCGATCAGCGCGATCGCCGCGCCGGCTTCCAGATGAGCTCGAGCGATACGTCGGTGACCCCGTCCTTGATGAGCCCGATCCGCTCGGCGGCCCTGCGCGACAGGTCGATGATCCTGCCGCGCTTGAACGGGCCGCGGTCGTTGATCCGCACGCGCACGCGGCGGCCGTCCCGGCGGATCACATCGACGAGCGTGCCGAAGGGGAGCGTGCGGTGGGCGGCGGTGAGCGCGCGGGGGTTGTAGGGCTCGCCGCACGCGGTGGCGCGGCCCTTGAATTTGTCGGCGTAATAGGTGGCGCGCCCGCGCTGGATCGGGACCCCCTTCGCCGCGCCCCGGGCGCTCGCGGGCGCGATCGGCGTGGAGATGCGGCCGTCCTCCTCGTCCAGGTCGTCGTCTCCGGCCGGGCCCGGCCCGGGCCCGGCCACGGGGCCAGGCGGGCGGGAGACGTCGGTGGACAGCGGCGGCGCGTCGCCGCTCGTGCGGGCCGGGATCGGCTGGTGCGCGGAGCAGGCCGGGGTGCAGAGGAGAAAGAGGAAGCCGAGCGCCCTCGCCGCGGCGCGACGTCCCGCCAACGTCATCACGTCGCCTCGGGCGCGGCGCGGTCGGCCGACGAGGGGTCGAGGGCGGCCGCGGGCGGGATCACCGCAGCGACGAGGGCCAGCTCGGCGGGCGCGTTCCCCGCCCCGTCCGCGGACAGCGCCGCCTGGGCCCTGGCGTTGGACCGCACGAACCTGGCCAGCTCGCGGAACGGCACCCCGGTCGGGCAGGCCTGCTCCTTCTCGGCGAGCACGTCCTCCGGCACGTGCGCCAGCGCGAGCGCCGCGGCGTCGAAGTCCGGCATGCTCCGCGAGGACGCGAGCACCACCGTCATGAGCCCGGGGTAGGCCCCCCTGGAGGCGGCGATGCGCTCGGCCTCGCCGAGATCGCAGCGCCCGCACGCGATGCAACGGGAGAAGCCGGGCAGCGCCGCGCGCTCGGCGGGCGAGAGCGGCGGCAGGCCGTCGGCGTCGTAGTTCTCGCGGAAGAGCGCAAGCCCGCTCGGCCCGTCGAAGAGACGGCGCACCACGACCTTGAGGAGCGACCACGCGAGGACCGCAAGGGCTAGAGCACGGCCGGAAAGCACGCTCGGTCCATAACCCGAAACAGGGCCGCGCGCAGACCCCGATGCGCGCCGGCGTCGCCGGAGCGGCGCCGGCCCGGGGCGCGCGGCTGGATCTTTCCATCCTGGTAGCGGGGGTCACCTCCTCGCGGCGGGGGCGCCGCGCGGCGCACCTCGTCCCGCCGCGCGGCGCACGATCGCGGAACGTCGCTCGCACCCGCGGAGATGCGATTGAGAGCCGCGCCGGCGCGCTGTCCCCGGCGTGCAGTGAACCCTCGTTAACAGCTCGCGAGGTACGGTCACAGGGCCACGGTCGCACGCCGCCGACGAGCCTCCCTGCTATCCACCGCTGACGGCGCTGGCACGTCGGGTGCACTGGCCCCGGCATGCCCAACGACTTGCCTCTTGGCGGTAAGGGATGCTCGGAAGACCTCGGCGACATCGCCGAAGGGGTGCTGGTGAAGGAGATGATCACGGGGAACGAGCGCGCCTGGCGCGTCTTCCACGCCCGGTACGACCGGCTGGTTCACCGCTGCATCCGCGGCGTGATCGCCCGCTTCTCCGCCGTGGTGGCGCAGGACGACATCCGCGACATCCACGCGACGCTGCTCATGCAGCTGCTCTCGAACGACATGCGCAAGCTGCGGACCTTCGACGCGGACCGCGGCACGCGGCTGAGCTCCTGGATCGGCACGCTCGCCGTCCACTGCGCCTACGACCACCTTCGCGGAGCCCGGCGCGCGCCGCGCTGCGCTCCGCTCGACGACGCGGCGGTCGAGCTCCCCTGCGAGCGCCCCTCCCCGCAGGAGCACGCCGAGCGCCGCGAACGCGCCGCGATCGTGGGGCAGGTGCTCCACGATTTCTCCGACAAGGACCGCGAGTTCGTCGCGCTCTACTTCGGCGAGGGCCTGCCCCCGGAGCAGATCGCGGAGCGGATGCACATCAGCGTGAAGACGGTGTACTCGAAGCGGCACAAGATCCAGAGCCGCCTCGAGGCGATGCTGTCCGGCGCGAGCCTCGCGGCCTGAGCCACCCCCTCCCCCGAAGGGGGCTCGGCGGCCGTCGGCCCTGTGGTATGAGCCGGAGAGGATGGCCCCCCCGCTCCGCATCACCACCGCGCTCGCGGCCGCCGCCGTGGCCGCCGTCCCGCTGCTCGCCGGGTGCGGCGGCGGCAACGGAGACGCCCCCTCGATCCCCCTCGCCGACGAGCGCGGCGGCGGCGCCCGCATCGTGGATCTCGTCGGCAAGGCCGCGTGGTTCAACGCCGATCCCAGGACGCAGGACAGCGAGGACTGCGAGGGCGTGCCGGCCGATCGCCGCGTCAGCGTCACGGCCGCGACGCTCATCGCGATCGACCGCTTCGACGAGACCGGCGAGGGGGCGCACGGCAACTACTACGTGCAAGACAGCGCCGACGAGCCGGTCGCCTACTCGGGCATGACGGTCTTCCAGCCCGCGTTCAGCCCCCCGGACCTGCGGCTCTTCCCCGGCGACGTTGTCGACCTGCTCGGCGTGCTCACCGAGTTCCGCGGCCCCTCCTCCGGCCGGTTCCCCGGCTGCCGCACCCTGCCCGAGATCGGCGGGACCATGAGCTTCCGGTTCGAGGACGGCCCCGCGAAGCCGATCCGCGTGCCGCTCGACGAGCTGACGAGCTACGCGACCGCGCGCAGCTACCTCGGCATGCTCGTGCGGATCGAGGGGGTCCAGACCGTCGGCGACCCCTCGAGGAGCGGCGGCCGGTACACGGCGCGGCTCAACGTGGGCGCCGGCGTGCCCGCCGCCGACGTCCCGAGCGTCTCGAACGAGCTCTACGATCTCGAAGCCGACGGGCCGCCCCTCGGAGGCGGCGCGTCCTTCGGCTCGGTCACCGGCGTGCTCACCTACTTCTACGGCTTCAAGATCGCCCCGCGATGCCCGGCCGACTTCCAGCTGGAAGGCGCCGCCCTGCCGGCCGACGACGCATGCGCTCCCTGAGGCCCGCGCTCCCGCTGCCGCTCGTCCTGCTCGCCGCCTGCAGCGGCGCGGCGCCCGGCGGCCCGACGGCGCCGGGGCGCGCGCTCGTCTCGACGCCCGAGGGCAGCGTCGGCCGCATCGAGGTGCGCAACCTCGACGCCCGGCCGCGGCTCACGCTCGTCTCCCGCGACGGCGACCCCGCGCCCGCGCTCGTCGTCTCGGTCGCGACCGATCTCGGCTCGGTCGCCACGACGGCGCTCGCCAGCGTGGTCGAGGCGCGGCTCGTCGCCGCCGGCTTCGACGTGGACGCGCGCATCGACCGCAGCGCCTTCCGCGTGCGCTTGCTCGTCCGGGACGCGGCGCGCGTCGCGCCGTTCCTGCGCGCGCTCGCGGCGGCGTTCGCTCAGCCCCTCGTGGCCGGCAGCCCGGAGGTCGCCCGGGCCATGGAGCGGCTCCAGGCGCTCCGATCGAGCCCGCTCGACGCGCCGGAGCTCTCGCCGGTCGCGGCGTGCACCGGCCGGCTGGGCCTCGCGGGCGCCGAGCCCGTGGTCGACCTGGCGACGCCCGCGGGCGTGCGGGAGCTCGAGGGGTGGCGGACCGCGGCGCTGCACG